>JAGWUU010000011.1 GCA_028868335.1 Sphingomonadales bacterium
GATGCGGTCACCGACCATGCCCGTGAGGCGATCCGCTGGACCTACTACGGTGGGGTTGTCGCCCTGCTGTTGATCCAGGTCGGCGTGGTGTTGTCCTGGCCGATGGACGGCAAACATGCCCGCATCCGTGCCGAGATCGAGGCGCGCGCCAATCCTGCGCCGCTTCCCGTCTGACCATCCCGGAGAACCGAAATGCGCAAAGCCTTGCTGACTCTAGCCGCCCTTACAGTCGCAGGCGCCGCCACAGCGCAGGTGATCGTGACGATCGATTACCGTCCGCCCGAAACGGTCCAGCGGGTCGCGATCCCGGTCAATCCCAGGGAAGCGCGGCTCAAAGTCCTGATCATCTCCGGTCAGAACTCCTACGAGCACGATTGGACCGGAGTGGACAACATGCTGCGCACCCTGCTGCAGGACAGCAAGCGGTTCGATGTGCGGGTGACCGAGGATTTCGACCACGGCACGCTCGATACCCTCAAGAGCTACGACGTGGTGCTGCTCAACTATTCGAGTCGCTGGAATTACGCCGACCCTGTCCAGCACCTGTGGAGTCCGGAAGCCTTTGCCGCGCTCTACCAGTACGTGCGCGAGGGCGGCGGGCTGGTCGCCTACCATTCGAGCTTTACCTGGGGACGCGACATTCCCGAATACAAGCGGCTGGTCGGCGCGGTGATGGAGCCGGGCTCAAGCCGCCGCTCGCCGCCTGGCGCTTTCATGATCCACCTGACCGACCGGGGGCACCCGATCACCCAAGGAATGCGCGAGTACGTCTGGACCTACAACGACGACATGTACACCAACATGGCCTTCGCACCCAACGCGCCGATCCACGTCCTCGGCACCGCGCATGACAGCGCGGCAAGCTATGACCACAAGCTGACCGGTCCGAAGTACCCGGCCGAGGCTTACACCCCCGAAAAACTGAAGGCGATGAAGGGCATGGACGCCGACCACCCGCAGCTGTGGGTGCAGGATTATGGCAAGGGCCGGGTCTTCTCGATCACGCTGGGACACGACGAGGTCAGCCTGCACTTCGCGCCACTTCGGACCTTGCTGCTGCGCGGCACCGAATGGGCAGCGACCGGCAAGGTTACCCTGCCGGTGCTTGAGGAAGCCAAGGACTACTAGGCAGCGAGGCCGCGAATGTAGGCCAGAGCCGCCGAGGTGTCGGGACCGGTCGGACTGCATTCCAGCCCGAGTACGCCTTGGTAACCGACGCTTTCGATCAGGCGCAACATGGTCGGCCAGTCGATCTGGCCTGAACCCGGTTCGCCGCGGCCGGGGGCGTCGGCGATCTGAATGTGCTCGACCAGGTGCGCCACCTTGGGCAGCACTTCGGCCGGGTTCTCGCGCTCGGTGACCGAGTGGTAGAGGTCATAGAGCAGCCGCACGCGCGGGCTGTCCACCTGCTCGATCACCGCCACGGCATCCTCGGTCATGCCGAACAGCACGCCGGGGTGATCGACCCGGGTGTTGACCGGTTCCAGCATGATGGTCAAACCGTGGGCTTCGGCCACCGGGACCACGCTGGCGATTGCCTTGGCGACGATGCCAAGCTGCACCGGGCGCTTCATGTAGGGCACCGCCGAGCCGGAGGGGACGACGATCCGCTGGGCGCCCAGTTCTGCCGCTTCCGCTGCGGCCTTGGCAAACATCTCGCGGAAATTGTCGTGCTGGGCTTCCATCACCAGTTGGATACGCGGGTCGGTGACAGTGGCGTAAAGTTCGCACCCGGTTTCGGCCAGTGCGGCCTTGAGGCTGGGGACGTCGCGGTTGGCGGTGGTGAAGATCTCCACCTTGCGGAAGCCCGCCCTGGCGGCGGCGACCATGCGGTCTTCGAGCCGCTCCCCGGCTTCGTGGAACATGTATTCAAGGTTGACGCTGAGTTCGAACGACATCGATTTCATTCCTTACATCAGCCCGAGGCGGCCCCCGCTGGCGGCATAGGCGCGCCATGCGGCAAGGCGTTCGGGCGTGGATACGGCGGGGAGCATCCCCTGGGTCTGGCCAAAGGCCATCACTTGCGTTGTGCCGCTGCCCGCGGCGCGCCACGTGCGGCCGTGCAGGGCGGGATTTCCGGCAGCGGCGAAGGACAGGACCACGTCCTGCCAGTGGGCCGACAAGGCGCGGTCAGCAGGGGTGAAGGTGCGGTCGCCCAGTCCGATCGTGCCAAACAGGTAGGGGAGGCTGGACGAATGAAACGCCCCCCAGGCCTGCTGCCCGCGCGCCTGCGGATAGGGCCAGTCATGGCGGTAGAGGTAGATCGGATCCCGGGCGCCGTGGGGTCGCGCGGCCGCCCAGATCAGCAGTCCCGCCATGTAACGGTCACGGGCTACGGCAACGTTGCTTGAGCTTGCCTCTGCGTCGGTCGCGTGGGGATAGAGCGGCAGCAACTTGTCGGCGAAGGCGCCATAACGGGCGCGCATCCCGGCTTCGAACTGCGCCGGGGAGCGGATCGACGGGTCAATCATCTCCTCGCCATTGAACCCGGTGAGCAGAGGAACGCGGGTCGCCCGCGCGGCGAGTGGATTGGCCGGATCGGCGGGCAGGACCGAGCCGTCGACATGGGGCATATAGGTCAGGCGCGGCGGGCCCGATCCGGGCGCTACCCTGGTCGCCGCGAGCAGGCGTTCGGCGGAAATCGCGCGTAGGTCTGCGGCGGTGCGCGCACCCAGCCGCTCGCCAAGGGTAGCTCCGTCCGCCTCTCCAGCGGCAAGTGTCGGCGTATCGATCGCCATGCTCGCCCCGCTGATCGAGACTGCTCGGGCGAACAGCCCCCTAGCGGCGGGCATCACCTGGAGGTCGTTGACCGAGGCAGCGCCAGCGCTTTCGCCCGCGATCGTCACATGTGCCGGATCGCCGCCGAACCTTGCGACATTGGCCTTGATCCAGCGAAGCGCCGCGACCTGATCGAGCAGGCCGTAGTTGCCTGAACCTTCGCCTTCGGCGGTCAACGCAGGGTGGGCGAGGAACCCGAACACTCCGACGCGGTAGTTGATCGTGACGACAACCAGCCCGCGCCGGGCTAGGCTCACACCGTCATAGACCGGCACACTGCCCGATCCGCCGGAAAAGGCCCCGCCGTGGATATAGACCAGCACCGGCAGCCCTTTGCGCGGTCCCGCAGGCTTCCACAGGTTCAGGAAAAGACAGTCCTCGCTGAACGGCGGTGCAGCGAGAAACTCGGCAGAATAAGGCCCCCAGCCGCCCGCTGCATCCTGGTAGCAGGCAGCGCCGAACCGGGTCGCATCGCGTGCGCCGGTCCAGCCTGTCGCCGGTTGCGGCGCGCACCAGCGCAGCGCCCCGACCGGCGGGGCGGCATAGGGCACGCCAAGGAACGCCTCGACCCCGCCCGTCGCCTTGCCCGCGAGCACGCCCGAGGCGATGCGGACCAGCGGCTGGGCCGGGGCAGGGGACGCACCGATCAGCGCGAGCGGGAGGAGAGCCTTGCGGAGCATCGCGGTCAGTACGCGAAGGTTTCGCTGAAGGTGCGATAGGGCACGGGTGGTCTCAGATCGAGGGTCTGGCCGCGGTCGGTGCGGTAGGGGTTGTGGCGGATCGTCGCCGGGCCGTTCGGTTTCGGCATCATTACCGGCTTTCCGTCTTCCCCGAAATACATCAGGTCATCGGCAAAGGGGCTGTCCTGCGCAGCAGCGGCGAACGGGATCCAGCCCATCCCATAAGGCGCGCGGGCCACCTCGAAGCAGTGGAAGTGCCAGATTTTCCATGCCCCGTCCTGCTTGATGAAGTCGACCCCGTACTTGGCATAGACGGTATGCATCCAGACCTTCTTGCCGTTAATCTCGACGTTCTTCTGGTACATGAAGTCAGGCGCGCCCTTGGCGGCTTCGGGGGATGTCAGCCCGCTTTCGAGGCCGGTCATCATCCACATGCCCTTGGCGGACTTGCCGTCTCCCGCCACCTCGATGATCGGCGAAGTGACGAAGTGAAGGATCAGCTTGCCGGCCGGGTTGGGTCGCTGGGCATGGTAGGCCATGATCGTGTCCCAGTCGGTATAGACCCCGTTGTTCGAATACTGCGCGCGCACGTCGGGCGTGTCCTTCCTGGCCCACAGGCCGACGATCTCTGGATCGCGGAATGCATTGTGCAGCGCCATGTAGGTGGAGAACAGGTTCTCCACTGCGCTGCGATCCTGCCCGCGTTGGGCTTGGCCCTTGAGTTCGCTGACCTGTTCCTCGAGCGCCGCGATCCGTGCATCCGGGCCCTTGGCGATCGGGCTGGCGTTCAGACCAGGCGCGCTTGCGGCAAGGCAGAGCGCAACAGCACCGGCGAGCAGAACCCTGGATTTCATCGAACGGTCTCCCTTGTTTGGTATGCGATGAGGCCGAGGAGCGCGATCAAGACCGCATTCTGCGGCAACGCTCCGGTTTCCCCGTAGGTCAGGTGGACAGCGGCGGCGGCCAGCTGATTGGCGACAAGCGCCATTGCAGCGATCGCGGTCATTCGGCTGCGGCGAGGCACCAGGACGGACAGCAGGAAGGCTGCGAGTATCATCTCGCTCCAGCCAACCAGACGGCCGAGCCATTCGGGCAGAAACACAGTCCATGCATGGTGCTGGGCCAGCACGGACAGCGAGGCGAACGCCTTGTTCCAGCCGACGAAGGCGAAGAACAGTGCCAGCAGCACACAGAGCGCCGCGATAAGCGCGCGGCACACAGCGGATGGCATTCGGCGATTCTCTCCCAGGTGGCAATTCGCATTAATAGTAATAAGAATTCTAATTCTGTCAACGTCGTGCAAATGGCAAAATTCCGGTCGTTCCACCCTCTTGACGGTGGTGCGGAATTATGAGAATATACATTCTAATTAGGGCTTCGGCCCCAGGGGAGAGGTTCGGGTTCCGGCACAGTTCGGCCTGCCGCTTTCCGCTTCCGTCAGACCCGTTTCCCTTCCGTGGAGAGTGACCAGTGGCAAGCCAGATCAAACGGGGCGTGAGCCTCTATTCCTTCCAGAACGAGACATTCCAGGGCAAAATGGACCTGGAGGACTGCATCCGCACCTGCGCCGAACTGGGCGCACGCGGGATCGAGATCATCGGTGAGCAGAGCTTCTGGGGCTGGCCCGAAGTCGGCGTTGCCCAGGCAGACGTCGACAATTGGCACCGCCTTATCGCCAAGTACGAATGCGTGCCTGTGAGCCACGACTACATGCTCGACTACAAGCGCTACAAGGACCGGCCGATGCCGTTCGACGAGCAGGTTGCCTCGGTTCGCAAGGACATCGATTTCGGTGCGGCGCTGGGCATGCCCTTCATCCGCAGCCTGGTCTCTATCGCGCCAGAAGTGCTGGTCGCCGCCGCGCCCTATGCCGAGGAAAAGGGTATCAAGCTACTGACCGAGGTTCATGCCCCGCTGCACTTCGATCACCCGTGGATCATCCGCATGGCCGAAGCCTTCCAGAAGTCGGGATCGCCCGCGCTGGGCTTCCTTCCCGACATGGGCATGTTCCTCAAGCACTATCCGCGGGTATGGTCGGCCAAGTTCCGTCGGCTGGGCGTCCCCGACCGGATCGCGGACTACATCGAAAAGGCTTACGATGAGCGGATCCTGTCCGAGTACGTTATCCTTGAGGTGCAGCAGATGGGCGGGACTGGCCCGGCGATCGCCATGGCCGAAGTGATGCGCCACAACGCCGCGTTCGAGCCCAGACGGATGCTCGATTACATGCCGATGATCCACAACATCCACGGCAAGTTCTACGAGATGGATGCCGACTATTACGAACCCAGCATCCCTTATGACGAGATCGTCGCGGTACTCAACCGGGGTGGCTACAACGGCTACATTTGCTCGGAATACGAAGGCAACCGCTGGATCGAGGACGCCGAGGAACCCGACTCGGTCGAACAGGTCCGCCGCCAGCAGGTCATGCTGGCCAAGCTTCTGGGCGAAAGCGAAGTGCCTGCGCTAAAGGCCGCTGCCTGATCCAATCAATCCAGCCCCGTTCGTATCGAGCGAAGCTTGGAAACAGCAATTGAGGAACCAAGAGCCATGATGGACAAATTGATGATCGTCGAGGACAGCCTCGAGAATGTAGATGGCGGTTTCGCCTTCCTCGGGCGTCTGCCCTATTACCGCGGCCTCGGCCTCTCGATGGTCGAGGATATCCAGATCACCGTCGATGGCGAAGCGATCGCGCGTGACGACGTGCGTTTCACGGTGCGCGGCAACACCTATACCCTCGACCAGATGGAAACGGTTTATGACGATCGCTGGAACTTCGGCGAGAAGGCCACGATCACCGCGCTCAAGCCTGGCGGCCTTACGCCCGGCAAGCACACCCTCGAATTCGCGGTACGCAACCGGATCAGCTACCTGCCGTTCGTGCCGACTACCAAATGCGTCAAGGATTTGGCGCTGGCGGCGTAATCATTCACACCGTCATCCCGGGCTTGACCCGGGATGACGGGCACGACGTAGATGAGGTGCTTTGGGCTTTACCCGACCGCCTCCGCCTTTCTCATCTGCATCAGCTTGCGCCGCGCCAGCACCGCGGCCTTGTCGCTCGCCAGGATCAGTGGCTTGAGTTCCCAGAAATCGGCATCGCCCATTGCCTCGGCCTGGGCCGCGACCATCGGCTCATCTTCTTCGAGGAACACCCGCCGAGCCTGCGCGGCCTCGGCCTCACCGGGGGCGTGGGTGAAGAAGTAGTGGGTCGAGCGGGACGTTTCCGGGGTGAGGATATGCGGATTGGCGAGGGGTGGGATCAGCGGCTCAGCGCTGTCCGAGCGCGCCATGGTGATGAACAGTGCGAGGCTGGCCGGGGCATGCCAGCGGATGTGCAACGTCTGGTCGACGGTTGCCCCTTCGCCGATCATCGCTGTTGCCCAGCCCGGCGGAGGTGCCCCGATCATGTCCCACTTGTTCCACATCGCCCCACTGTCATCCTGCTCGACCTTCTGCGCGCCGTGGCTGAACAGCGAGCCGTTCGTACCAAAGCTGTCGACGTGGAGAAACTCGGCGTGGCTGAGGTCGAGCAGGTTGTCGGCAATCAGTTCATAGGGCACGCCCATCACATAGGCCGTACGATCGACCGGCGATCCGGCATCGATGAAGCCGAAATCGGGGATCGCAGCCGGATCGGCCTTGTCAGGATTGCCCGGCCAGAACCAAAGGCCGCCGTGCGCCTCGACCACCGGCAGGCTTGTCACCCGCGCCGATGAGGGCAAGTCGCCACCGAACGGATTGTGGACGCAAGCGCCGGTGCCATCGAAAGTCAGCCCGTGATAGCCGCAGGAGATCCGGCCATCAGCGAACTTTCCTCTGCTCAACGGCACAAAGCGATGAGGGCAGCGGTCCTCGATCATCGACCAGCCGCCTGCGCTCTCGCGCCAGAGCAGCCATTTGCGGTCGAGCAGGGTGCGGGCCAGGAAACCGCCTTCGGGTACTTCTCCGGCCCAGGCAGCCATGTACCAGACATTACGAACATAGGCACTCATCGCAGGTTCCATCCTCACAGAAGCAGGAATGGATGCGGGAGTGCTGTCATGTGGCTGCAACAAGACCCCGCCCCGTTCCCGGAGCCGTCAATAAAGACTGGGGCCTGCAGCCAACGTCGGTCGCACTGACCGTCCGCCTTCCCAGACCGGACCATCGTGTCCGGCCACCAGGCATGGTTCTGGATTAAATTAGAATATGAATTCTTGTCAAGAGGAATCCAGTTAAATGCTCTCCCAACTGGGGAGGAGTTAGGTGGTCAAGCCAGCCAGGTAAGCGGAGCCACGTCGCACGGCTTCCATCCGCGCAATCGCGAAGGGCGGTTCCTGCTCGATGTAGTAGTGCTGCACTCCGGCCACAGCAGCCGCCCTCAGAATTGCCGGCCAGTTCTGGCGGCCTTCCCCGACCACCGCCGGGTCCATTTGCAAAGCATAGTTGCGCTTAGTGGTGGCCTTGACGTCCTTGATGTGGAGCCAACGCACGCGCTGCCCCAGCCGCCGGATTTCCGCCACGGGATCGCGCCCAGCCGCGCTGATCCAGCCGAGGTCGAGTTCGAAGAACACGCGCGCCGGATCGGTCTCAGCCAGCAGGATCGCCCAAGGCGTGGTCTTGCCCACCGCGGCAAATTCGACGTTGTGGTTATGATAGCCCAGCGTGATGCCATGCGCGGCGAGGGCGGCGGCTTGTTCATTGAGCCGTGCGGCAAAGCGCTTCCACGCATCGCCGCCGCCCGCGGCAACCGCGGCGGCTAGATCGGCGGGGCCGGTCTTGCCGGGGACGAAGGCAAAGTCGTCTGGCAGCGGCGGCAACGGCACGACCACGTCGTGCGCGCCCAGCAGGCCCAGCATGTCGGCGATCTCGCCTGCGCCCGATTGCAGCGAAAGACCGGGGCCGAACAGCGGTCTTGCAGGTAGGTGGAAAGAACTGAAGAAAAGGCCGGCGTGGTCCGCCTCTGCGCGCAATTCTGTCGCGCTCTTGCCCATCAGGCCCGGCAGCTCAAGGTCGCGCACCCCGATCCGAGCCAGTTCGGCAAAAGTGCCGGAGGTATCCTTTACCCATTCGTCGCCGAGGGTGTAGAGTTGCAGCCCGATCCTGATCCCATTGGGGCTGAAGAACCGATGCGGTTTGGCAAGGGTGGGCCTGCTCATTGCCAGGGTCATTGCAGCTGCCGCACCGCCAAGCAATCCGCGCCGGTCGATTTGCATTTGGGCTCTCCTATCCAATCCCCATCAGCTTTCTGTTGAGCGCCCGATCTGTCGCGCCTGCGGCGAAGTCGTCGAAGGCGTGATCGGTGACGCGGATGATATGGCGTGCGATGAACGGTGCGCCCTCGGCAGCGCCCTGTTCCGGGTGTTTGAGCGCGCATTCCCATTCGAGCACGGCCCAGCCGGGGAAGTCGTACTGCGCCATCTTGGAGAAGACCGCCGGGAAATCGACCTGTCCGTCGCCAAGGCTGCGGAACCGGCCGGGGCGGTCAACCCACGACTGATAGCCGCCATAGACCCCCGAGCGCCCGTTAGGGCGGAACTCGGCATCCTTGACGTGGAAGCACTTGATCCGCTCGTGGTAGATGTCGATGTAGGACAGGTAATCGAGCTGCTGCAACACGAAGTGGCTGGGGTCGTAGAGGATGTTGGCGCGTGGGTGGTTGCCGACGCGGTCGAGGAACATCTCGAAGGTCACCCCATCATGCAGGTCCTCGCCCGGATGGATTTCGTAGGCGGCATCGACGCCGTTCTCGTCAAACACGTCGAGGATCGGCTTCCAGCGTCGGGCGAGTTCGTCGAAAGCGTCCTCGACCAGACCAGCGGGTCGCGCCGGCCATGGGTAGAAATAAGGCCAGGCGAGCGCGCCGGAGAAGGTGGCGTGGGCGGATAGGCCGAGGCGGCGGCTGGCCACAGCGGCGTTCTTGACCTGCTGGACGGCCCACTCCTGCCGCGCTGCGGGATTGCCGTGAACCTCCGCCGGGGCAAAACCATCGAACTGCGCGTCGAACGCCGGGTGGACCGCGACGAGCTGGCCTTGGAGATGGGTCGACAGCTCGGTCACTTCCAGTCCCTTGTCGGCGAGCATGCCTTTCAGCTCGTCGCAGTAGGTCTGGCTGCTGGCGGCCAGATCAAGGTCGAGCAGGTTCTTTTCCCAGGTCGGAATCTGGATGCCCTTGTAGCCGAGCCCCGCCGCCCAGTCGGCGATAGCGGGAAGGCTGTTGAACGGCGCCTCGCTTCCGGCGAACTGCGCGAGGAAGATCGCCGGGCCCTTGATGGTCTTCATGGGGTTCGGTCCTTTCAAACTGTCAGCGGAACCCAGCCCTTGCCCGCCTTGCTGGCGGCAACGGCCGTGTCGATAAAGGTCATGCCGCGCAGGGCATCTTCGATCCCGGGCAGCAGTGGCGCGCTCTGCCCACGCAGCACTGCGGCAAAGTCGCGGTAGAGGTTGGCGAAGGCTTCGAGATAGCCTTCCGGGTGTCCGGCCGGAGTACGGGTGCGGCTCATGGCATCGGGGCCGAGCTGCGAGCCGCCTGCGTGGATCACCTCGGTCCGGCCATCGATGGAGTTGATGGTGAGGGTGTTGGGCATTTCCTGCTTCCAGATCATCCCGCCGCGCTCGCCATAGAGCCGGATGCGCAGCCCGTTCATCTCGCCGACCTCGATCTGGCTGGCGAGCAGCACGCCTCTCGAGCCGTTCTCGAAGCGCAGCAGAACGGTGCAGTCGTCGTCGACCGGACGCCCCGGCACCACTGCGCCAAGGTCTGCGAGGATTTCGGTGACTTTTACGCCCGATATGAACTCAGCGAGCTGGAAGGCGTGGGTGCCGATGTCGCCGATGCAGCCGCCGGGGCCGGACTTGGCCGGATCGACCCGCCATTCGGCCTGCTTGCCCGACGCTTGGCCCGCCAGCCAGCCTTGCGGGTATTCGACTACGACCTTGCGGATCGTACCCAGTTCACCCGCCGCGATGCGCGCGCGCGCCTCGCGCACGAGTGGGTAACCGGAATAGGTGTGGGTCAATGCATAGGGCAAACCCGCCGTCTTGACGCATTCCGCCAGTTCGCGCGCCTCGGCCAGTGTTGCGGTCGCGGGCTTGTCACTGATCACCGGCAATCCCGCCGCCAGCGCCGCGCGCGCGGCAGGCAAGTGGTGGAAGTTGGGGCTGACGATCGCCACGAAATCGATTCCGTCGCCGCGCGTTTTCTCCGCCGCCAGCATGGCTTCAAGGCTCGGATAGGCGCGGGCCGGATCGATCCGATAGTTCTCGCCCGCCTCCTTGCTGCGCCCGGCATCGCTCGAGAACGCCCCGGCGACCAGCTCGATCTCCCGATCAAGTTCAGCGGCGATTCGGTGGATCGGACCGATGAAACTGCCCGGTCCGCCCCCGATCATGCCCATGCGCAAACGACGCATCATTCACTCCCGAAAGGTTGTATTTGTAATATACGTTCTAGTTTGCTAAGCCCCGCCGCGTCAAGCCGCGATAGATACGAATTCTGCGGCAGGGGAGAGTCGATGAACAAGCTGAGTGCCTTCTTTCGCGATCTGACCCTGCGACCACAAGGGGTTACGATCGTGATCGCCGCGTTCCTGCCGATCATCGCGATCGTCGCGATGGGACCGGCGGTGCCGGCAATGATCGCGCATTTCGCGAACGATCCGCAAGCACGGGCCAAGGTGCCGGCGATGATCGGGGCACCGGGGCTGACCATGGCGGTCCTCGCGCCGTTTGCCGGGCTGCTGGTCGATCGCTTCGGCCGTCGCCGGTTGTTGCTGCTCTGTACAGGGCTCTACGGAGTGTTCGGGGCGGCGCCGCTGTTCCTTGACAATCTTGATCACATCTACGCCTCACGGCTGCTGCTCGGCGTGTCTGAAGCCGGTATCCTGACCATCGTAAACACCCTGATCGGCGACTATTGGGACGACCATGGCCGGAGAAACTGGCTGTTCCTCCAGGGGCTGCTCGGGCCGTTCCTGGCAGGGTTCGTGGCTCTGCTGGTTGGCTCGGCCACCAAGCTGCAATGGAACGGGGTGTTCTACGTCTATCTGGTCGCTTTCCCGATCTGGGCCGCGATGCTGGTCTGGCTTTTCGAACCGGCCAGGCGCGACCCCGATAACCAGGCCGCCCAAAGTACACCGGCTTCGCCCTCAGTCTTCCCTTGGCTCGCGCTGATCCAGATCGGGGGCGTTACCTTCTTCGCCTCGCTGCTTTACTACGTGTTCATCATCAATGGAGCGCTGGTTTTCGCCGAGGTCGGGGTGACCGATTCCGCCCGGTATGCGGAGCTGATTTTCGTGCCGCAGTTGTTCATCCTGGCGGGCGCGTTCCTGTTTCGCCTTCTTGTGGGGCAGGGCCACCGCGTACTGATCGGAACCTTCCTGCTGCTGCTTGGCGGCGGGCTCGCCGGGATGGGGCTCGCGCACACTGCCGGCACGATGGCGCTGGCGCTGATCGTCCAGCAGACCGCCGCCGGCATGACCGTGCCCTCGCTGATCAGCTGGGCCCAGAGCAAGTTCGGTTTCGCCCATCGCGGGCTGGGCATGGGGGTGTGGACCGCCTCGTTCTTTCTTGCCCAGTCGCAATCGCCGCGTCTGGTTCACACGCTCGATGTGCAGACCGGGTCCATGCAGGGGGCGTTCCTGCTTGCCGGGATGGCCGGGCTGGGCGGCGCGGCGGTGGCCTATGGGCTGGCGCTGGTCCGGCGCCCCGTCACCTGATGCCTTGCGGAAAAGTCCGGCGTGGCGATTGGCGCGGTGGTGAAACGCGGTTTATCTTTATGTTCAAATGGCGCATTGGCGCTGCGACGGATTGAGTGAGGGTTTTGCATGGCCAGCGGACTGAGGAAGAAGAACACCGCACCAGCCTTCGCGGTCGAGGATGTCAGCCGCAAGCCGCAGCAGGGCCGCTCCAAGGCATCGCTTGAGAGGATGCTCGCGGCGGGGCGTGAGTTGATGCTGGAACGCGGCAGCGAGGAATTCACTCTCCAGGAGGTCAGCGAGCGCGGTCAAGTCTCGATCGGCTCAATCTACCTGCGTTTTGAAAGCAAGGACAACCTTGTGCGCGGGGTGATCGCCCAAGCGCTGGAAGTACTCGCCGCTGACGAGGACGAGTTGCTTGGCAGGCTTGAGCGTGATTGCAGGGACCTTGCCAGCTTCGTCCCGGCCTATGTCGAAGGCTATGCCGAAGTGCTGCGCCGCCATGCCCCATTGCTGCGCCTGACGATGGAACGTGCGGCCTTCGACCCGCTGGTTTCCGCGCCGGGCAAGGAAAGCGCACTGCGGGCCGAAACCAACGCCACCAACGCGATGCTGGCCCATTCGGGTGAGTTCGGTGGCAGCGATCACAAGGTCAAGGCGCAGTCATCGTACCACATCGTTTTCGCAACGCTGGCCCGCCAGCTCAGCTTGGGGTCGAGCGGCGAGGCCGTGCACGACTATGACTGGAACCTGTTGAAGCGCGAAATGGCGCGCATGGTGCTGGCCTACTTCCGCGCCGATTGACATTTGCGCCGCTCCATTTAAAAATCTCGATTCTAATTTAGGCGAGGTGGAAATGGCCGCGCCAGATCGGGAGACGCGGTGGTGGCCTTTGACCTGCCGATGGAACAGCGCCTGTCCTGGCCCGAGCGGCTGGCGTGGATGGTCTGCGCCATGCCTGAACTCCTCAAGTCCTTCGCCTGGGACTTTTTCGTGTTGTTTTTCTACGCTCAGGTTCTGGGCCTAAACGGCTTGCTGCTGGGCTTGGCGATCGCGGTGATCATTGTGTTCGATACGGTGGTCGATCCGTGGATTGGAGCGTTGTCGGATCGGATGACCGGAGCGCGGTTCGGGCGACGCCACACGTTGATGCTGGCGGCGATCCTTCCCTTCATGCTCGGCATTTTCGGCGTGTTCTCACCCCCGCACGGAATGAGCCAGGTGCAGATCCTGTTATGGCTGCTCGGCACCGGCCTGCTGGCGCGCTGTGGAATATCGTTCTGGACCGTCCCTGCCTATGCCCTGGGCGGCGAACTGAGCAGCGACGCAGGGGAGCGGCGGTTGATCGCGGTGATGCGCAACATGGGCAACCAGCTTGTGATCCTGACCATCCCTGTCGTGGCCTTCGCGGTGTTCTTTGTCGAGACGCCGGGCTTTGCGCGCGCGCAGTTGAACCCCGCGCCCTATCCGCCGTTCGGGCTGTTCGTCTCGCTGCTCGGGGGGATCCTGATGCTGGTCGGCGCGCTGGGTACGATGCCCGCGGCACGGCGGGCAGAGGCAGCAGGACTTTCGGCAACGGCGGACGAAGCGGCTCTGCAAGGCGGCTTGCTGCGCGCGTTCTCGCAGGCGATCCGGGTGACGCCCAACATCGGACGTTTGATGTGCGTGGCGTTCCTGGTGCTGTTCGTCAATTCGGTGATCAACCAGTTCAACCTCCACCTCTCGACCTATTTCTGGCAACTGGACCACACTTGGACCCCGACCGTACAGGTCGGCGCGACGCTCGGCTCGATCCTGGCGATGTTCCTTGCCGCGCCGTTCATCCATCTGGTCGGAAACCGGCGGGCGATGATGCTGGGTCTTGGCGGGTTCTTCTGCGCGCTGGCCAGTGCGGTTCTTATCCCGCTGGCAGGACTTGCGCCCACAGCCGGCAGCCAGGCAATGGGCATGTTCGTCGTCGCGGCGCGGTTCTTCGGCGGACTCTCGTATGGGCTCTATGTGGTGCCGTTCAACGTAGTGACCTACGAGATCGGCGACGAGCACGAGGCGAATACCGGTCGTCCCGCGCAGGGCATCGTTGCCAGCTTCATGTTCATCGGACTGCAACTGGGCAGCGGGGCGGTTGCGTTGATCGGGGGATCGTTCCTTGGTCTTATCGGCTTCCCGGCTGGCCTGCCGCTCGACCAGATGCCCACCGACAAGGTCCGCGCGCTGGCCTTGTTCGTCCTGGCGCTGATCGTGCTGGCTGGCGGGGCGATGGCCTGGCTGGTCGGGACCTTTCGCATCGATACCAACAAGGTGGCCGCGATCCGCAGCCGCCACGCAGGAGAGGCTGCATGAAGAAGATCGCAATCGCGCTGGCTGCGCTCGGCCTGCTGGGCGCCTGCTCGACCGCCCCCGCCGATTCGGCCGCGCGCAACCGTAAGATCATCGAGGACTTCGCCCGGGTCTTCTATCAGGAGAAGGACGTGAAGCGAGCGTTCGAAACGTATGTCGTGCCCGGTTACATTCAGCACAATCCCGGGATCGCCGATGGGCGCGATGCTGCGGTCGCGGCGCTGACCCCGATGTTCTCTGCGCCGGGTTCCCGGTTCGAGGTCAAGCACATCGTGGTCGAGGGCGACATGGCGGTGATCCACCTGTTCGGGCAGGGCGATCCCGCCACCAAAGGCGCGGCGGTGGCCGACATTTACCGGCTCAAGGACGGCAAGATCGTTGAGCACTGGGACATTCTCCAGCCCATGCCGGAGAAGTCCGCCAACCCGCACCCGATGTTCTGACCGGCTAGCCTCCGGCGAAGATCCGGCGGCACATCGCCTGGTGAGCCTCGACCTGATCGAACCCGTCGTCGGCCAGATAGGCGTGGCCCTCCCATTCGGAAACCATTGTCCCGGTGAAGCCGCCGTCGCGGAACAGGGGGAGGATCGTCTCGTAGTCGATCGCTTCCTCGCGCCCGTCTGCACCCATGCCATAGAATTTGCCGTGGATGTGGATCGTGCGGTCGACCAGTGTGGCCCAGCTCTTGGGATCGTTATTGGCTAGGATGAAGAAGGCGAGGCTGGCGGCCTGGATATGCGCTGGATCGTGGCCTTCGGCCAGCGCCCACTCGCGCAGCCGCCCGGCCTTCTCGTGGCTCATACCGGGCTCGAGCCAGACTTCCTTGAGCTTGTCGAGCAGGCTTTCCTTCGCCCCCACAGCGCGGGCAGCGTTGAGCATCGATTCCGGGATTCGGCTGGCGGTGCCGCCAAAGTCGGGAATCCAGCCAAGGTATGGCGTATCCAGCTTGGCGTACATTTCGCCATAGGCCTGGACCGCGGGATGCCCGGCCCACATCGGGGCATGGACTTCCACCCCCATGCGGATGTCGAGTTCCTCGGCATAGGGGGCGATATCGGGCAGCAGTTCGACCGGCAGGGCGAACTGGTAGCGGACCAGCGAAAAGCCCATCTTCTTGGCCGAGCGCAGCTGGCGCTTGTGGTATTCGACAAGGCTGGCATCGTCGATCGGCTGCTGGCCCGGCTTTAGAAAGCGGTCGGAATTGATCGCACAGGACACCGGATTGAGCCCGGTTTCGGCCATCAGGTCCTTGAACCGCGCGGCGAAATCATCGGAAATGTCAGGGAATTCCTTGAAGCTCTGGAACCCGATGATCTCGATGTTCGGACCCATTCCGCGCCGCGCGACTTCGCGGCACAGGCCGGCAAGGTCGAACTTGCGGGTCAGCCATGGGTTGGTGAAAGAATAGAATGTGACGCCCACTTGCGGGCCGGAATTGAGGGTCATGGGTGTGGTCCTTCAGGCCGCGACGTGCAGCACTTCGATCTGCGGATTGGCGCGCTTCATGCCCGGGATGTAAGGCGGGCTGACGTTGACGATCAGCGCCACTTCGTGCGCGCTGCCTGGCGCGGCGGTGCGTCCCGGCAAGTGCAGGAAAGCGCTGTCGCGGACGAACCAGAACGCGTTGGTCTGCTCGCCAAGCTCGGCCAGCGGCCACGAATGACCTTCGTATTCGACATTGGCTTCCGACAGGTCGATCGGCTCGCCATCAATCACCAGCGAAGCAACTTCAACGGTGGAGAACGGTAGCGAGCGATACCACGGCAGCCGCATTGCCAGCCGCAGGCCGTCTGCGTTCACGGCAAGCCCCTCTTCTCCGATAACCCGTTCGACCGGCAGCATCGCACACTCCCTCGTATAATTAGAATCATGTTTCTAATTGGTGCTTGACATGCGGTCAAGCCTCGTGTTGAAAAAATGCGAACGATAGTTCTAGAATTAAGTCTTGTGTCGGGGGATTCGGGTTTGGCCCAGTTTGACTACATCATCGTCGGAGCGGGCTCGGCAGGCTGCGTCCTGGCCAACCGGCTCAGCACCGATCCGCAGACGCGCGTACTACTGATCGAGGATGGTGGGGACAACCAGCATCCCTTCATCAAGATGGCCGGCGGCTTTGTGAAGATCATGGGCAACCCTGCCTATTTCCGCGCCTATCCGGTCGTCCAGCAGCCCGGCCGCCGCAAGGAAATGCACGCCTATGGCCGGGGCCTTGGAGGTTCCTCCGCGATCAACGGCACCTGGTATCTGCCGGGCATGCCAGCGGACTATGACGGCTGGGCCGCAAGCGGACTGACCGGCTGGGGCTGGGACGAGATCAGCCGCTGCATCGCCCGGTCCGAGGACTACCGCGATCCCGGCGCCCATCCGGGCCGCGGACGTAACGGCGAACAGCAGATCACCCCGTCGGACTACAAGGGCCCGGTTTTCGACGCGCTTGTCGAGGCCTTCGGGCAGGGCGGGATGCCGTGGGTCAGCGACATCACGACGCCGGGGATCACCGGGGCGGGTCGCTCGCAATATACCGTGGACCGTGCTGGCCAGCGCCAGTCGACCTACGAAGCCTTCATCAAGCCGGTCCGCCGCCGTCCCAACCTGACGATCCTCAGCCCCTGCGCGGTCAAGCGGGTGACGATCGAACAGGGCCGTGCCACCGGCATCGTCTGCGAACGCGACGGGCAGGAGGAAGTCCATGGCGCTGGAGAGGTGATCGTCGCAGCCGGGGTCTATGGCTCGCCGCAACTGCTGCAATTATCCGGGGTCGGACCCGGCGCCGACCTGCAGCGGCTGGGCATCACTGTCGCCAAAGACCTGCCCGCAGTCGGCGCGAACTTCGCCGATCACCAGAAGATGGGCGTGTCCTTCGATCTCATCGGCAATCCTGGGACCAACCGCGAATTCGTCGGTTGGCGGCTCTATCGCAACGCGCTGCGCTACTTTCTCACCCGCAGCGGGCCGCTTGCGCGCGTGGGCATGCCGCTGACCGGACTGATCTCGAGCGAAGGCCGGACCGACTGGCCCGACTTCCAGGTCGCCGCAGCGCCCTTTGCGATGCGCACCATCAACGAGATGGCGGAAAAGCCCGGCAGCCCGCTAACCGACCGGCCCGGGCTAACCTTCTCGGGCTATCACCTGCGCCCGCGCAGTCGCGGCACGGTTGCGCTGACCTCTCCCGATTTTCGCGATGCGCCGCTGATCGATCCGAACATGTGGAGCGATTCCTATGACCAGGACAAGGCGGTGGAATTGTTCCGCCTGTTCCGCAGGCTGGCCGCGATGCCCGCGCTAGCCCCATTCATCGGTTCCGAGCGAATGCCCGGCGCGGCGGTGCAGAACGAGGCAGCGGTAGTCGAGGAGGTGCGTAAGCTCACCGAGTGCGGTTTGCACGGCACCGGGACCTGCTCGATGGGCGGCGATCCGGCGACTTCGGTGGTCGATGCGCGGACCAGGGTTCACGGTGTCGACGGTCTCAGGGTGGTCGACTGCTCGATCATGCCGACGCCGGTTTCGGGCAATACCAACGGCCCGGCGATCGCGGTGGCGGAGCGCGCCGCCGAACTGATCCTTGAGGACCGCAAGGGATAGCCGCCGGTGTACCTGGGGATCGACATTGGCACCTCCGGGGTAAAGGCGGTGATCCTGGATGCCGGGGGAAAGGTCCGCGCCCAGGCGAGCGCACCGCTCACCCTATCGCGCCCGCATCCGCTGTGGTCCGAGCAGGACCCGGCTGACTGGTGGATCGCGACCGAGGCCGCCGTCCTGGCCTTGCCCGCCGACCTGCGCAGCGCGGTCGAAGCGATCGGCCTTGCCGGGCAGATGCACGGCGCAACGCTGCTGGGGGCAGATGACAGGCCGCTTCGCCCGGCGATCCTGTGGAACGATGGCCGCGCCTTTGCCGAATGCGCGGACCTGGAAGCGGCTGTACCCGACCTGCGGCAGATCGCGGGCAATATCGCCATGCCCGGATTCACCGCGCCGAAGCTCGCCTGGGTGCGCCGCCAGGAGCCCGCAGTTTTTAAGGCGATCCGTTCCGTTCTGCTGCCCAAGGACTACGTTCGCCTGTGCCTGACAGGTGAGAAGGCCAGCGATCTTTCAGACAGCGCCGGGACGCTGTGGCTCGACGTCGCAAGGCGCGACTGGTCGGACGAGCTGCTCGCGGCGACGGGCCTGACGCGCGAACAGATGCCGCGCCTGCTCGAAGGCACCGCGATCAGTGGCGCCCAGCGCGCCGATGTCGCGGCGCGCTGGGGGATGGGCCAGGTGCCGGTTGCGGCGGGCGCGGGTGACAACGCCGCCGGAGCCGCCGGGGTGGGGGTGGTGCGCGACGGAGACGCGCTGCTTTCGCTCGGCACCTCGGGAGTGATCTTTGTCGCGACGAGCGCGTTCCGCCCCAATCCGGCAGGCGCGGTCCATGCTTTCTGCCACTGCCTGCCGGACATGTGGCACCAGATGAGCGTGCATTTGTCGGCCGCAAGCTGTCTCGATTGGGCGGCAACGCTGACCCGGCAGGACGTTCCCGGCCTGCTCGCCGCCGCCGAAGCCGCGACGGCGGGGTCGGAATTGTTCCTGCCTTACCTTTCGGGTGAACGCACCCCGCACAACGATCCGCACGTGCGCGGCGCGTTCCTGGGGCTATCCAACGACACCGATCCCGGTCGCCTCGGACTCGCCGTACTTGAAGGGGTGGCTTTCGCGCACGCCGATGGCCTCGCCGTGTTGCAGGCGGCGGGCTCGCGGGTCGAGAGCCTTTCAGTGATCGGCGGCGGAGCGCGCTCGCGGTTCTGGGGCACGATCCTTGCCAGCGCGCTGGGGGTGCGGCTCGATTACCTCGCCGACGGCGAAGTCGGCCCGGCGCTCGGCGCGGCCCGGCTGGCGCGGATCGCCGCGACCGGCGCGAGCGTGGCGGAAGTCTGTACCCGGCCGCCGGTCCGCGAGAGCATCGAGCCCGACCCCGAACTGGCAGAACGCCTGGCCCCCAAGCTTGCCAGATTCCACGCGGCCTACCCCGCGATTAAATCCATATGACTTACTGGCTCAAACCCCGTTCGCATCCAGCGAAGTCGAGATGCCGCGCGCTGTGTCTCGACTACGCTCGACACGAACGGGTCTAGGGTACCTGCATTTTCCTCAAGGAGAGATCGAGATGTCCGCCGACTATTTCGCCGATTTCCAGACCGTCCGTTACGAAGGCCCGGAAAGCGCCAACAACCTCGCCTACCGCTGGTACGACAAGGACCGGCTGGTGATGGGCAAGCGGATGGAGGACCACCTGCGATTTGCCGTATGCATGTGGCACACTTTCTGCTGGCCGGGCAGCGACGTGTTTGGCGCGGGGACCTTCAACCGTCCGTGGCTGCAGGGCCGGATGGACTCGACGAACGCGGCGGCCAAGCGCGCGGCGGCGCTGAGCTTCGTCGAAAAGCTCGACCTGCCGTTCTACTGCTTCCACGATGTCGACGTGATGGCCGAGGCCGAGAGCATCGGCGATTTCCGCAAGAGCTTTGCCGGGGCGGTCGATCACCTCGAGGAGTTGCAGGGCAAGCATGGTCGGCGCTTGCTGTGGGGTACCGCCAACCTGTTCGGCCATCCGCGCTACATGGCGGGCGCTGCAACCAATCCCGATCCCGAAGTCTATGCCTGGGCAGCCAGCCAGGTCCGTGACGCACTGGAAGCCACGCACCGGCTCGGCGGCGCGAATTACGTGCTGTGGGGCGGGCGCGAGGGTTACGACACGATCCTCAACACCGAGATCGGGATCGAGCAGGAGAACTTCGGCCGGTTCCTTGGGCTGGTGGTCGATCACAAGCACCGCATCGGTTTCACGGGCACGATCCTGATCGAGCCCAAGCCGCACGAGCCGACCAAGCACCAGTACGATTTCGATACCCAGACGGTCTATGCCTTCCTCAAGCGCTTCGGGCTTGAGGGCGAGGTCAAGGTCAACATCGAGGCCAACCACGCGACGCTGTCGGGCCACACCTTCGAGCATGAGATCGCAATGGCTCGCGCGCTGGGCATCCTCGGCTCGATCGACGCCAACCGGGGCGATCCGCAGAACGGCTGGGACACCGACCAGTTTCCCAACTCGGTCGAGGAAGTGACCCTTGCAATGCTCGAGGTACTGCGCGCGGGCGGCCTCGGAAACGGCGGCTTCAATTTCGATGCCAAGGTGCGGCGCCAGTCGATCGACGCCGCCGATCTGTTTCATGGTCATGTCGGCGGGGTCGATACCATCGCCCGCGCGCTGCTCCGCGCCGCTGCGCTGATCGAGGACGGACAACTCGAGCGCTTCCGTGTCGAGCGCTACGCTGGTTGGCAGGGTGAACTGGGCCGGATGGTCCACGCCGAGGGCACCACGTTGGCTGCAGTTGCCGATCGGGCGGTGCAGAGCAACAACGCTCCTTTGCCACGCTCGGGCCGGCAAGAGTGGTGCGAGAATCTGGTCGCCCGGTTCTAGTTGCGGGGGCGTGCGGAACGCGGTACGGAATTGTTTGACTGAAATTGATCATGCAATCATAAACGATCATTATCTGCTTCGGGAGAGAGTCTTATGAGCGAATCGACCGGCAACCGCCGGGGCGTTTACTGGGCCTGCGTGCTGGCGCTGTTTACCGCCGCACTGGCCAATTCGCTCCGCGCCGGAGCGGCGGGAGCGATCCAGGCCGCGCTGCTCGATCCGATCGACCCGCAGCATTCGGGAGAGATGATCGGCACGGTACTCGGCTCCACGTTTCTCGGCTTTGCGCTCAGCCTGCTGGTCTTGAGTCCGCTGCTCGACCGGATCGGGGCCAAGCGGGTAGTGCTGTTCGCTGCATTCTGTTTCGTTGCCGGGCCTGCTCTGGTGCTGCTCGCGGCTGGTGCGGGCGGTTCGGTCTATGTCCTGCTCAACGCGGCGATGGTGATCTGGGGGTTTGGCTGGGGCGCGACGGAAGCTTCGATCAACCCTGTTACCGCAACGCTCTACGCCGATGACAAGACCGGCAAGCTCAACTCGCTCCATGCCTGGTGGCCGTTCGGGATCATCGTCGGTGGGCTGCTGAGCGTACTGTTCTTCAAGTCGCTCGGCATGGACTGGCGGATCGCGGTGATCGTGCCGATGTTGCCGGGGGCGGCATTGGGCCTGCTCGCCATGCAGCTCGACTTTCCGCAAACCGAAGCGGCGGCGCAAGGCGTGCCGTTCGGCGAGATGATGGCCGAACCTTTCAGGCGCCCGACCTTCTGGATATTTTTCGCGATCATGTTCCTCACGGCCTCGAGCGAGCTGGCGCCGGGGGCTTGGGTCGATGTCACCCTGTCCGAAACCGTGGGCATGCCGGGGATCCTGGTGCTGGTCTATGTCTCGGCGATCATGTTCGTGATGCGCCACTTCGCCGGGCCGCTGGCGCACCGCTTTTCGGACATGGGCCTCTTGCTGATCTGCACCGTCCCCGCCGCGCTGGGGCTCTATCTGCTCAGCACAGCCAATTCCCCGTTCACCGCGCTGGTCGCCGCGACGCTGTGGGCCATCGGCGTGTGCTTCATGTGGCCGACGATGCTCGCCGCCGTATCGCGACGGTTTCCGCGCAGTGGGCCGTGGGGGATCGGGCTCTGCGGCTTCGCCGGGGCGCTGGCGATCTATTTCGTCCTGCCCAAGCTGGGCGAGATCTATGACCGGGCCAAGCTGACCAAGGCCGGGGGCGAAGCCGCCTTCGCTGCGCTTGAGAAGGGCTCGCCTGAAATGCACAGTGTGCTGGCCTATGCCGCCGAAACCTCGTTCCAGACCATCGCGGTGATCCCGGTGGTGCTGTTCTTCGTGTTCGGCGCGGT
>JAGWUU010000230.1 GCA_028868335.1 Sphingomonadales bacterium
AGTGGGGGTTTCTGTTGCTACGTACCCCCGGACGCCCGGTTTCCGATTCTGTTACCCGGTTCGGTCCGAACCGTGCTGTCGCTTTGTAAGATCAGGCCGTTAGGCCGTCAGGTTACGCAGCGAGAGCAAGTGCTTCGTTGTCGTTGGCACTTGTGAGTTTTGAGCCTTGAACGGGTTACTCAGCCCGGGCGAAAACAGCGCTTTTCAACACACGTCGATCCTAGTTCGACCCCGTCATTTCCCTTGTGCGGCCATAGGCCGAAACAAGGAAAGTGGTGGAGCCGCCGGGTACCGCCCCCGGGTCCGCTGCGCCTATTGCACGCCGCAGTTTATCGCCATAGCCGACCGAAGCCGACAACGCCGATATAGGACGGCAGGCTGCAAAAGGAAAGGGGCGGCAACCGCCAAGCGGTCCCGCCCCCAACCCGGATGGCTGAATTTGCTTACTTCTTCAGCGAATCCCGAATCTCGGTGAGAAGATCGACTTCGCTTGGCCCGGCCGGAGCGGCAGGCGCTGGCGGCATGGCGCGGTTGACGGCCTTGACCAGCATGAAGATCACCCAGGCCATGATCAGGAAATTGATCACCGCCGAAACGAAGCTGCCGTAGGCGAGTACGTTGGCCCCGGCCTTGCGCGCCACGTCAAGCGGCGTTCCATCGGCAACATTGCCCTTTAGAACAAGGTACTTGCTGGAGAAATCAAGGCCACCGAACACGCGGCCGACGACCGGCATGATCAGGTCTTCGGTCAAAGACGTCACGATCTTGCCGAAAGCCGCGCCGATGATCACGCCGACGGCGAGATCCATCACGTTGCCCTTGGCGATAAACTCCTTGAATTCCGACATCATGGACATCGAGAGTCCCCTTTACTGCTAACCCTTCGCACCTGCTGCCACAAACGCCATGACGTCACAACAACCGATTGCGCCAAGTCTGTCGACTCCCCAAGTGCTTGAATGCACACGAGCGCACGCTACATGTCGGAACATTGGCGGCATCCGCCGCATAGAGGAACAGAACCGATGGCTGATCGCATTTCGAGCATCCTGCCCCGCGCCGCGATTGTCGCGATTGCCGCAACCAGCCTTTCCGGCTGCGGCATCAACGCGGTGCCCACCGCCGAGGAAGCTGCCAAGGCCAAGTGGGCCGATGTTCAGGCCGCCTTCCAGGAACGCGCCAACCTGATTCCCAACCTCGCCGCGGTCGCCAAGGGTGCGGCCGAGCAGGAAAAGGGCATCCTCGTCGGCGTGACCGAGGCGCGGGCCAAGGCCACCTCCATCCATATCAGCGCCGATGATCTCAAGGATCCGGCCAAGATGAAGGCATTCCAGGACGCGCAGAACCAGCTTTCCGGCGCGCTCGGCGGATTCGGCCGCCTGCTCGCCAACTCGGAAGCCTACCCGGAACTAAAGAGCATCACCAATTACCAGATGCTGCAAAGCCAGCTTGAAGGGCAGGAAAATCGCATCCGCGTCGCCCTGCGCGACTACAACGCCGCGGTGCAGAGCTACAACACCACGATCCGCACCTTCCCTGACGCGATCGGGGCCAAGATATTCTATGGCGCCAAGCCGATGGTGCCGTATCAGGCGGTGACCCCGGGCGCGGAAGTGGCGCCCAGCCTTGAAGGCAAGCTCTAGGCGAAAGGATAGCGCCATGCCTGGCACAGCCGGGCGTTTTGCCCATCTGACAATGCAACACACGCGAACCCTGGCGGCTGGCGTGCTGTTGCTGCTCACCCTGTTGCTGGCGCCTCCTGCGCTCGCACAGTCCTTCCCCGAGCTGACCGGCCGGGTGGTCGATGCCGCGAACATCATTCCGGCGGACGAGAAAGCGCGGCTGACGCAGAAGCTGGAAACGCTGGAAACGCAGACCCATCGTCAACTGGTCGTCGTCACCCTGTCCGATCTGCAAGGCTATGACATCGCCGACTATGGCTACCAGCTTGGGCGCAAGTGGGGGATCGGGACCAAGGGTGCCAACGACGGCGCGCTGCTGATCGTCGCACCCACCGAACGCAAGGTGCGGATCGAGGTTGGCTACGGCCTGGAGGGCGTGCTGACCGACGGCCTTTCCTCGCTCATCATCCAGCAGCAGATCATCCCGAAGTTCAAGGCGGGAGACATGCCGGGCGGGATCGAGGCCGGGACGAACGCGCTGGTCCAGCAACTGTCCCTGCCTGACGACCAGGCACGCCAGAACGTCGCGGCTGCGCAGGCCAAGGCCAAGTCTGCCCGCAATGACAATATCCCGCTGTCGACACTGTTCTGGCTGCTGATGTTCTTCCTGTTCTTCATCCTGCCGTTGATCCGGCGGATGCGTGGCGGACGGAGCTATGGCGGCGGGATCGGCCCGGTGGTCATCTGGCCCGGTGGCGGCTGGGGTGGAGGCGGTGGCGGCTCCGGCTGGGGCGGCGGCGGAGACTGGGGCGGCGGTGGCGGCTTTTCCGGCGGCGGCGGCAGCTTCGGCGGTGGCGGTTCCTCGGGTAGCTGGTAAGGGAGGTTTGACATGGCAGGCTCAGTCACGCTTACCGATGCCGAGCGCGATGCCATCGCCGCTGCGGTGGCCGAGGCCGAGGGCAAGAGCGCAGGCGAAATCGTCACGATCCTGGCCGAACGGTCAGACAGCTACAACGACGTGTCACTGGTCTGGTCGGCCTTCGTCGCTTTCCTTGCGATCACCGTTCTCGCCGGCTTTCCGGCGTTCTACCTCAGCCTTGTCGACACTCTGCTGGGGCGCTGGCAGATGGACTGGACCCCGCGCGAGATCTTTGCCCTTGCCGCGTTCGTCGGCACGCTCAAGTTTACGGCGATGTGGCTGATCCAGTTGTGGCAACCGCTGCGCCTGTTCCTGGTCCCCGGCCCGCTCAAGCATGCACGGGTGCGCAACCGGGCGATCACCCTGTTCCGCGTCGGTGCCGAACGGCGCACCACCGGCCGCACCGGCATCCTCATCTACCTCAGCCTTGCCGAACGCCGCGCGGAAATCGTCGCTGACGAAGCCATCGCCAGCCGCGTCTCGCCCGAGGTGTGGGGGGAGGCGATGGCGGCCCTGCTCGGCGAGATTCGCGCGGGCCAGATCGGTGCCGGCATGATCGCCGGGATTGGCAAGGTAGGCGACGTTCTCGCGCAGCATATCCCCCGCGCCGACGATGACGTCAACGAATTGCCCGACCGGCTGATCGAGGTTTGATCCCGAACATGAATGACGAAACCGAACGGACCATGTGGACCGGCAAGTTCATCGCCGCCAAGGTCAAGGGCAAGTGGGAATATGTTTCGCGCACGCGCGGCATCAAGGCGGCCGTGATCCTGGCGATCGACGAGGACGATCACGTCCTGCTGGTCGAGCAGTTCCGCGTCCCGCTGGGCCGTCCATGCATCGAACTGCCCGCCGGCCTGATCGGCGACCACGACGACGTGGCCGATGAGGACGTCACCGCCGCCGCCAACCGCGAGCTTGAGGAAGAAACAGGCTTCCGCGCGGCGCGGATGGACGTTATCGGCGAATTCTATTCCTCCCCAGGGATGGTCACCGAAGCTTTCACCCTTCTGCGCGCGCACGGCCTGAGCAAGGTCGGACCGGGTGGCGGGGTGGACGGCGAGGACATCACCGTCCATCGTGTGCCGCGAAAGGGAATCGCCGGGTTCATTGCCGCACAGCGCGCGCGGGGTCTCGGCATCGACGTGCGGCTGCTGTTGCTGCTCGGCGATACCATCTTGGGAGACTGACGAATGGCTGGACGGGTTGAGGGCAAGAAGGCGCTGGTTACTGGCGCGGCACAAGGGCTGGGCGCGGCACAGGCGGCGATGCTGGCCGCCGAGGGAGCGCAGGTGTTGCTGGCGGACATAAACGCCGCCGGAGCCGCAGCGCAGGCCGACGCAATCAACGCCCGCCATGGCGCCGGCACCGCCTATGCCGTTGCGCTCGACGTGACGAACGAAGACCAGTGGATCGCCGCCATCGAAGCCGCGCGCGAGGCGATGGGCGGACTTTCCGTTCTGGTCAACAATGCCGGTATCGGAGTGCGCGGCAACATCGAAACCTGCACGCTGGCAGACTGGCACCGCGGCTTCGCGGTCAACGTCGATTCGGTGTTTCTCGGCTGCCAGAAGGCCTTGCCGCTGATGAAGGACACCCAGCCCGGATCAATCGTCAACATTTCCTCGATCGCCGGCCTGATCGCCAGCGACACCATGCCCGGCTACAACGCCAGCAAGGCAGCCGTGTGGATGCTGTCAAAATCGGTCGCGCTCTACTGCGCCAAGATGGGCTGGGATATTCGCAGCAATTCGGTCCACCCGACCTTCATCGACACGCCAATTCTCGACGGCATGGTCCAGTCCACCGGCAAGGCCAAGGACGTGATCATGGACAAGCTCGCCCGCCAGATTCCGCTGAAGCGCGTGGGTCACCCCGATGACATCGCCAACGGCGTACTCTACCTTGCCAGCGATGAGAGCCGGTTCATGACCGGGGCGGAACTCAAGCTGGATGGCGGCATTTCGGCGATGTAGCGAAGCCGTCGGCACGGACGCCCCGGGCAGAGGGGCGTCAGTTCCGCCCGCCGATCAGGCCCCTGGCGATTACCTGCGCCTGTATCTCCGCCGCGCCTTCGAAGATGTTGAGGATGCGGGCATCGCACAGCACCCGGCTGATCTCGAACTCCAGCGCATAGCCATTGCCGCCGTGGATTTGCAGCGCGGCATCGGCATTGGACCAGGCGGCGCGCGCGGCGAGCAGCTTGGCCATGCCCGCCTCGATGTCGCAGCGCTTGCCCGAATCCTTGGCGCGGGCCGCCTCGTAGGTCAGCTCGCGGGCGAGGACCATGTCGACCAGGCTCATGGCC
>JAGWUU010000231.1 GCA_028868335.1 Sphingomonadales bacterium
TGCAAGGTCGTCTAGCACATTTGCCGCCCGAAGTCGCGCACCACTTCTGCTGCGCCCTCACCCGCCTCGCGATCATCGAGGCGCTGGGCTCGTCGGGCTATCCCGGCGCCGAAGCCTGGTTTTCGCTGTGGTTTTCCGGCCTCGAGCCCGTCCCCGACGTCAGCACCCACGCCGCCGCCCCGGCCTCGCTGATCGCCGAAACGCTGCTCGGCGAATTGATGTTGTCCCCGTGGGGACCGCTTGCCGAAGCAGCCACGCAGATTCGCGGCGCAGCGCGATTCGATCGGGACGACCGGGGAGATACGCCCTCCCCTCCTCTTGCCCTCGCGGTCGAAGAGGCCGCCGGGCTTGCCCAAAGCGTCAGGAATGAGGCCGGCGCGGCCGACGGCGACTGGCCGCTCGCCGCGCTCGACCGCCTGACCCAAGCGGCCGCGGCCTCACCAAACTTCGCGCCCACCGATCGCGAGTACCGCGTGCTCGACCTGCCCGCGGGGCCCGTCGCGCTCGAGCAAGCTGGGGCCACCCCTCCGCTATGGCTGCTCGATCTCGTTGCCGGCGCCGTGGTCGCGCCCGATAATCCGGGAAGCCGCCCCCTCCCCTTGCCCGGTGCCGTTCGCGCCGAAGCACTCAAACCGCACTGGTGGCCGCGCGAACGCGCGATTCTCGTCGCCGATACCGCGCGCGTGGCGGCGCAGAAGCTGACGGTTCTGGTCGACGCGGCGTTTCACGCCGTGGCGGATATGGAGCAACTGACCACCCGCCTGCGGTCCACCTCGCGCGCCCCGGTGCTTTTCCGGTTGCTTTCCGGCTTCGGGCCGCTGCGCCCGATCCAGATCGAGCGGGCCATAGCGATCTCAAAGAACGGGGTACGCGAACTGGTTGCAACGCTCATCAAGGCGGGCCTCGCCGAGATGTCTTCGCATCACCACCAGGCCATTGTCTGCGCAATAACCCCGCAGAGCCGTTCAACTCACGTGTCCGCGCCAAAAGACGAACCCGGGCCCCTCGCCGATGATAAATTTGCCGAATTCGATGCGGCCATGGCCGATATCGATAGGCTGCTCTCGCGTTCGAATGGATCGAACAAAAAAGCATGAATCGGCAAGTCCAGCACGATGCGGAACGCCGAATGATTGAACCGCTTCGCGAGCCGTGCCTGCAACAGCTCAGCATTTTCTAGACAATCCTCCCAGAGATCCGGCCGCCCTGCCGCTGTCGGGAGGACATCATCCGCCATTCCGCACTGCTTCAGGTAGAACAGCGCATCCTGAAAGCCGCGTAGCGGTGCCAACGGCGACCACGAGGCACTGGAAATCTCGGCCGCGTACCGGTCGCGCACCGCACGGGCCAGCGCTGCTCGCTGGCCGCGTCGCAGGTGGGCCGCGTGCTTCGCGGGATAGTCCCGCCTGGAGCGCTCCATGTGCTGCCAGGTCGCTTCCAATCGGTCGCGTTTTCGGTCAATTCGGCGCCTGCTCAGGCGGGCAATCGCTGCTACCAGGTCCGATAAGGCGGGAGGCGATCCACGCGGCGTTCGCTTGACCGCCTCGCGCACCGGGCGCGCGGTGAAACGAAAAATTCGCTCCATGAGCTCGGCCTGCGAGACGTCGCCGCAGTGGAGCGCAGCCAGAAGCAAGTGGCGCATGGGTGCGAAATGGAAGCGATTGCCGACCAGAGACGCCGTATAACGACTTAAAATATATGGATTAGTGCCGCTTCCGCGAAGCTGCGCCCGCGAAATCACGGAATTCCAGGCCAGGCGCGTCTTGATGAAGGTGAACTGCGCCATTTGCGCGCGGGTGCGAACCACCATCTCCTCAAGCTGCCTCCGGGCCGCCAGCGACCGCCCCAGTGCGCGGATGCCGCCAAGATCGGTCAGCAGCAGATCATGACGCTCGCAGCGCAGAGTAACCCTCAGGATCCAGCTGCGTTCGATCCGCCACGGCGCGTCCCCTTCCAGCCAGTCGTGCCAACATTGCGCGCACCCGATTGAACGCAGCGCCGCGGGCAACAAGTCGCCGCTCGGACAGCCCACGAAAGTCCGCAAAATCACCTTTTCGGGCAACCCTGTGGCCCAGGCCAATCGGGCAATCATAGCCTTGTTCGAATCCGAGGCATAGCCGACAGACGATGCCAGGTCGCGGTCGGCGAGCGCGGTCTTGATGCCAAGATAACCGAACAGCGCCTTGCGGGTGGTTTCATGCCGCGCGGCCAGGCGATCCAGCCAGGACTCAAAGCACTCCCCGGCCATGGGCCTGACCCGATAAGCAAGTGGCTCGATTTCCCTGCCGCTCATTCCGCGCTGTAAGGGGTGAAGAGCTGCAGGGCCTGGCTGATATCGTCCTGCGTCACCAGCGTACGATCCTGCCGCTTCGCGACCTTCGCCGACCAGTGCAGTATCCGCTTGAAATTGCCGGTTACCCCACCGCTTTCGCGCCAGATTCGCTCCGCAAACGCGGGCGCGGCGAGATGTTCCGGCTCGGCCATGTCCATCCCGCGCGCCAGCGCCCTGATCAACCGCTGCGAGGGCTCTCCCGGCTGCCACAGCGGCAATTTGAGCATGATCGAACGATAGGCGAGCTCGACATCGTCGGCGAAAATCTGGCGGGCGACATCAAGCCCGGCCACGACCAGCGGCACGTTGCCAGCGCTCATCAGGAAGCGGAAGGCATCAAGCGTGTCGCGCCGCGCGACGCCGCTCGCCGTCAGGATCACATGGACATTGTCGATCGCGACCAGCCTCGTTCCCTGCGCCGCCAACAGATCGACAACCTTGAAATCGGCAGTTTTGTGCGTGTTTGCCCGGATCGGCCAGCCCTGCTGCCAGAGCAGCGCCAGATTGATCTTGAGCGAGGTCGGGCTCGAAGGAATGACCGTGCGCAGCACAGGTTGGTACCGGGCTTCGCCCCAATCGGCAGGCTCGGGAAAGGCTTCGATCAAGCGCCGCTGTGCCTCGCGCAGGATCGACGTCTTGCCCATGCCGGACTGGCCGGTCAGCACGATGCAGGTCGGTCGCTCTTCCGGATCGTCATGGGCAACATCGACGATCGTCTCGACGGCGTTGCGCGCCTCATCGAAGTCGATCCAGAATGAAGCTGGGTGCACCGGGGAACGGGCGGACGTGGCAGCGTTCATGGATGCACCTTCAGCCAGGAATCCTCGCCCAGTTCTTCCACTGGTTTCCACTGAACCGCAGGTTGTTGGGGCTTTTCGGGCACCCGCAAGTCCGCGAGCGTGACCCCCTCCCCTTCCCGCCGCTTTGCTCGGCGCCGTGCCTCCTTGGTGCGAAGGCGGGCCTGTTGAATTTCCTGATTGGCCGCAGCGATTGCACGGGCCGTCGCCACACGGCCGCCATCGGCCTGATAAGCCCGGCCAAGCGCCCTCACCTGTGCTCTGGCAGCTTCCCAGTCCGCCTCCCAAACATCCGGATACTGGCCGATAACCGCCATTTGCACGAAATTGCCGTCCAATTCGGCATAGACGTGCTGGATCGTCCGTTCGTCCCAACTGACCTCGATCTTCTGGCCAATTCGCTTGCCAAGCGCCGGGTGCCAGTAATGACGGTGCTTTATCTGGATCCCACGCGAGTGAACCGTCAGCGACTTCGACGGCAGAAATTGGCGGAAAAGCTCATCAGAATTGCACGACACCGGCAGCAGGGGGCCATGTTGCGCAGCCTCGCGGTCCCACACCTGCGCCGGACACAAGCCTCCGAGCGCGGAATGCGGCGTGTGATGATAAACCGCGATTTGGCACAGCAGCCAGCGCTCGAATTCAGCCAGGGTCATCGCCGCTTCGTCTTGCGCATCGTAACCATCGCGCGCAGACACGTTCGGCCCCGTAGCTCCCGGTAACAACCGCAGCTTTCCGACCATCGTACCGATCAATCGTTCGATATGGCCTCCCATGTGAGCCGGTCCGGGCTTTCGGACGTCCGGGTCAATGCCATTGCGAACACAGGCCCGCCGGAATGCCTCCGAGCGATGCGGTTTGGCCTGATCGGCATGAAGGCGCCGGAACAAGCCGAACATCGGGTAGCTGACGTCCACACCCAGATGCTCAAGCACGGGCTGCTTGGGCAGCAGCGCGCTCGCAACCGCCCTGCCGCACCGAAAAATTGAGGGATCACCAAAGCTTACATAATAGCCGAGTATCGACCGGGTCCAGATTTCGATCAGGAATGTGATCCACGGACGTCCCAGCTCCTCCCGCCTCAGGCTGTCGACCAGGATAACGTCACCCCTGGTGTGGTCCATCTGGACAAGGTCGAGAAAGCCATCACTTTGGTACTCCCCGGGGTGCGCTTCATGCGCGCTGCGGGTTTTGGAGCCCATGCTGGCTTTGGCCCAGACGCTGCTCGGAATCTCGGCGAGGAGCCGTTCGATGGTCTTCTCGCTCGGGATCAAATCGGCGGAAAACCGGTATTCTCCGTTATCGGCGTGAAGCAGACCCCATATCTGCCGCGCCGCTTCCGAGCAGGTCACCGGCACCATCTTCAGCGCGATTTCATCGGTCAATGTGTCGATGGCAGTCTTCACCATCGGATCAATCCGATGTGAACCGGGGGCTGGCCCCCGCGGCAGTGGCGCAAGCGATTCAGCAACCGGATGCGCCTGATATCGCGCCGCCAATGTCCGGATCTGTCGTTCCTTCAGACCGGTCGCTTCGCAAATGGCTGTAATCTGGGTCGCCGTAACCGGTCCGGACACAGATATGTGTTTCCGGAAATGCGGGAATAACGCCATGCCAGCCTCGAGCGATCTGAGGCTGCGCTTGGGCGCAGGAGACGGAATTCGCTCAACCATACGATTGGCTCCGCTACAAACTCCACGGTTACGTCA
>JAGWUU010000012.1 GCA_028868335.1 Sphingomonadales bacterium
CCGATGGTGGGTTGCGTGCAACAGCGCTTGCCCCATTTCCGTCGATGCGGCGCGAAAGGCGATGGCCTTGAAGTTCTTCCCGTCGTCCCCCCGAACGATGAGCCGAACGTGATCACTACCCACGGTGTCAGCCTTGACCAGCCGAACCGGACCAACCGCCAGTCGAGGTCCGGGCCAGCCAATGCCGAACGGACCGGCGCTCTCAAGAGTGTCGACCAGCGAAGGGACGAGACCGCCGGGTGCAAGGGCGAGATCGAGCAGCAGCGCCTGATTGGTCATTGCGGCTGTAACCGCCGACCCCAACTGTTCGTCCAGCCATTGCCCCAGCGCATCAATTTGTCCTGGCGCGACCGTCAATCCGGCTGCCATGGCATGTCCACCGCCAGCGATCAGCAGCCCATGCTCACGCGCGGCTATGATCGCGGCACCAAGGTCCACGCCCGCGATCGAGCGGCCGGATCCCTTGCCATTGCCGTATTCATCCGCATCAAGGGCTATGACGAGGGTTGGCTTGCCGGTCTTTTCCTTGATTCGACCAGCGACAATGCCAATCACGCCGGGATGCCAGCCGCGTCCTGCCAGGGTCAGCACTGCGCGATTGTGCTGGGCATCGACCAGTGCCTCGGCGGCTTCCTGTACCGCCGCTTCAATGGCCCGGCGTTCCTCGTTGAGAGCGGAAAGTTGGGCGGCGATCGTGCGGGCCTCGTCCGGGTCGAGGGTGGTAAGCAACCGCACGCCGAGATTCGATTCACCAACGCGGCCGCCGGCATTGATTCGCGGCCCGAGCGCGAAGCCGAGGTCGCTGCAGGTCGGCGCGCGCGACAGGCGACTGGCATCGATAAGCGCCGCCATGCCCACATTCTCGCGCCGCGCCATTACCTTGAGTCCCTGAGCCACCAATGCGCGATTGAGGCCGTGCAACGCGGCAACGTCGGCAACCGTACCGAGTGCAACCAGATCCAGCAGGGCGAACAGGTCAGGCTCGGACCGGTTTTCGAAGAAGCCGCGCTGCCGCAATGCACGGACCGTGGCAATCGCGAGGAGGAAGGCGACGCCTACCGCAGCAAGGTGTCCGTGCGCCGCTCCGTCGTGGCTTTCGTCCAGTCGATTAGGGTTGACCAGCGCAACCGCTTTGGGAAGCTCGGCCGAACACTTGTGGTGATCGACCACGATAACGTCGACGCCGGCATCATGTGCCATGGCGAGAGCCTGATGCGCCATGGCGCCGCAGTCGACCGTCACTATCAGGCTGCTGCCTTGTTCGGCCAACCGGACCAGCGCCTCACCTGAAGGGCCATAGCCCTCGAGCAAGCGGTCGGGGATATAGGTGTCGGCCTGGTGGCCAAGTCCACGCAGGAGCAGCACCAGCAGCGCAGCGCTGGTCGCGCCATCGACGTCGTAGTCGCCATAGATCGTCACCCTTTCGTCGGTCATCACCGCCTGGGCTAGTCGATCGGCGGCGGCATCCATGTCGCGAAAGAGCGAGGGATCGGGCAGGAAGGCCCGCAGCGAAGGGTTACGGTGACGCTCCACATCGTCAGCGGCGACGCCGCGCGAGAGCAGCAATTGCGTAACGAGATCGTGGTCCAGCGTCGATCCGTTGCCCGCAAGATCCATGTTCCCGCCACGCCACCGCCACAGGCGGCCGGAAAGCGAGCGGTCGATACCGAGAACCGAGATGGCAGGAGACGTCACCAGATTGCGCTAACCGATCCTGGGCTCAAGGCAAAGGCCTGGGGTTCAGGTGTTCACACCGCATGCGGTTGACATTGCACCCACGGCGCGCATGGCTGGCTCGTTTTCGAGGAGAATGACTACGATGCTGCTGATCGTCTGGCACAGCCGGACCGGAGCGAGCAAGGCCATCGCTGAAGCGGCCAAGGCTGGCGGCGGTGGGCGGGCCGGGCTTGCCGAAGCCGGGGCGGTCACACCGGAAATGATGCTGAGTGCGGCCGGCTATCTGTTCGTCTGCCCCGAAAACCTCGGATCGATGAGCGGGGCGATGAAGGAAATGTTCGATCGTTGTTACTATCCGCTTCTTGGTCGGATCGAAGGGCGGGCCTATGCAACCCTTATTGCGGCCGGCTCGGATGGGCATGGCGCTCAGGCGCAGATTGACCGGATCGTTACTGGGTGGAGATTGCGACGCGTGGCGGACCCGTTCATTGTCAACCTGGGTGCCCAGACCCCCGAGGAGATACTTGCCCCCAAGACGGTTCCGTCGGCGGCTTTGAAAAACTGCTCCGATCTTGGCGCCGCAATGGTTGAGGGACTGGAATTGGGTTTGTTCTGAGCAATCTGGTAATGAATCCGAAATAGAGCAATCTCACCAGTGGGGACTCGACTATCTCATTGGAATAATGTCACAGTCGATGCAGTCGTTCTTCGGAAGGTGGGGGTTTTATCGTACACGCGTTCGACAAGTCGGATGAGTCCGGTGCTGCGACACTCTCGCTGGTCTTCGCAGATGGCTCGCGTCCGGGGGCCGATGCGGTTGCCGCGGCTGGCAATGCCGGGGAAGGCGGCGGCGCATTCACCGTAAGTCACAGGTCCGATTCCCAACCGGAATGGATTGAACTGCTCGCGAACGGATTGACCTTCGATTGTCACGGGCTGCACCCGGGCGATGGCATGCTTCCCCCGCCGCGTGGCGCACTTCTTGGCCTCGATGCTATTCCTTCAGGCGAAGCGATAACGCTTCAGCCGGGCCCGCACGTCGTCGGTGGTCGCGGTCTGCTTCCGGTGGTGCGCGTGCTCGCCGCAGTCGGCACTCGTCTTGCCGCGCTTCCCGGGGTCAAGGGAGTGTGCTGGCAACCTGCGGGAAGCTGGATGGAGCCAACCTATTTCCGACGGATCGTCGGCGATTGGCTCGATGGTGGCGCCTTTCCCGCTCTGGGGCTGACGTCGCTTCGCCGCGAGAGCAATGGCGCAATGGTGTCACTCGGGCTCGGCCTGCTGATTGGGCAGGAATTGCGGTTCGAACCGGAAAGGGCTTTGTCGGCCGGGGGCGTAGCGCGCATTTCTGTCCGCCTGATCCATGAACTGGTGGGGAATGGCCCTCTGACCGAACCGCGGGAATTCGAAGGACCTGATGGCGAACGCCTGCTCGCAGTTCCGGTTCGCAATGGCCAGCAATTGAGGGTCATGGTGCGCCGATGAACGGAGGCGCCACCCGCCCGTCGCGGAGATCTGCCGATTGACTGACCTGATCCGCGCGGGCTTGGGTCTGCGTCAGCCAGCCCGCCTGCGTATCAGTTTTCGCGCGGTAAACCGCCGTGATGCGCCGGGCTATGATCCCGGGCTGCAACGCCACCACATCCTGCCAAGGCAAATGCTGAACCGGCGCAGCTTCGCCCCTTTGCTCGCGGCGCTCGGTCCGGAGCGGCTTTGCTTTGACGATTTCCGCCGCAATGGTTTGTTGCTGCCAGCCAACGACGATGCGGCGCTGCGGGTCGGCCTGCCATTGCACCGTGGACCGCACCGGACTTACAACGAACTTGTAATGGAACGGTTCGGCCAAATCGAACTGGGCTGGGCCTCCACACGGCAACGGACCCCTGAGATTGCCCTGCAGGACGCGCTCGAACGGCTCCATCTTCTCCAGATGGCGCTTCGCCGTCGGCTGATGGACCAGAAACAACGGTTGCGCCTCAATCGGCACGACCCACTTGGCGCCGGGGTCAACTTTACCGAACTCGACGCGATGGCGGCCTTGCTATGGCCGGCGACCGAGCCGGTCTGACGCAATGAAACGGTCGATCTTGTGGTCCAACTTCCGCGAGGCGAACGGATGGCGAAACACGGATCGGCGCGTTTGCGCAAGGCAACCATATTCATCGATAGAGGAGGCTCACTGCGCCGCTTGGATATCGCACGGCGTGCGATTCAATATATAGCGGCGGCGCAGTTCGAAGGAAGCAGATCAACCGCCTCTTCTTGATCGGGCATCGGCATACAGCGGCCTAGGCCGCGTGGACAAATTCCGTCGAGCTCTCTGATGGCAGCCAGACGCTATTTCCGGCTGAAAGTGGACCTGCCGGACACGACACCATTGCGGGCGTTCAATGGATTGAAATCGTTTCTGAAAAGTGGACATTGAAATCACCGCTATCTCGGCTACCAAAGGCTTTATGGAGACGCGCGGCCACATTCTTCCGTTAGCTCTGGAGCTTTACCCTTGATCGCTTATGACGGTCCAGTGTGGCGACTCCTGACAGAGCAACTTGTCGGATCGCCTACAACTCCGGCGGCGGCTCCCGAAGGCAGGTTTCACCATTCAGGACAAATCGCTGCTTACGCTTCACTGACAGCAGAAGGCGCGGAAGTCGCAATCAAGCGATATCTGACCGATAATCGCAAGCGATTACTCGTTCCAATGTGGCTGAAAGCTGAAGCTGTGGCGGACGTTCGCGGTAATGTAGCAGCTTCCGTAGTCTGGCAAGATCAGAGGCAATCCGGCGCAATTCCATCAACCTGGGCAATTTCAGATGCCGCTCGGCGAGAGGGAGCGGAAGCTTTGCTTTATTCTTCACGCTCAAGACCCGAACTTTCGCACGTTGTCGTATTTGATCCTGCTTGCCTATCCTTGGTCGGGCCGATCACGCCAATGGCCGCTTTCGACCCATAAGTCACAAAACCAGATTTGCCGTTCTCCCCACCATCACCGCCATCCATACGACAAAGTTGCGGCACGCAAGCGGACGTAAAGTGGGTTCAAATTTGTCCACACCGCCTAGACACATTGCATTCGCGCCTTTGCCGCCAATTCACGGCGCGCTTCATTGTATTGCGCTTCCAGCCTGTCGACCCGCAGGGCGACCGGTTCAATCTCGTCGACCGCCGCGATCCCCTGGCCGGAACCCCAGATATCTTTCCACGCCTTGGCTTCGGTGTTGCCGCCTGATCCAAAATTCATCGCGGTGGGGTCGCTTTGCGGCAGGTTATCGGGGTCCATTCCAGCGGCCAGAATCGAGGGGCGCAGATAGTTCCCGTGAACTCCGGTAAACAGGTTGGAATAGACGATGTCCTCCGACCGTCCGGCGGCGATGGCTTCCTTGTAGCCCTGGACCGCGTTGGCCTCCCGCGTGGCGATCCAGGGGGAACCGATATAGGCAAAATCCGCCCCCATCGCCTGCGCGGCAAGGATCGACCGACCGCAAGCAATCGCACCCGACAGCGCGACCAACCCATCAAACCACTGACGGATTTCCTGCATCAGCGCGAACGGTGAAAGAACTCCGGCATGGCCGCCGGCACCTGCCGCTACCGGGATCAGGCCATCGGCACCTTTTTCCACCGCCTTGCGGGCGAAACGGTCATTGATCACGTCATGAAGGACGATTCCACCCCAGCGGTGAACCGCCTGATTGATATCCTCGCGCGCACCGAGCGACGTGATCACGAGCGGAACCTGCCACTTGGCGCAAACCTCCATGTCTTCTTCAAGCCGGTTGTTTGACTTGTGGACGATCTGGTTGACGGCAAAAGGTGCGGCAGGCCGGTCCGGATTGTCGCGATTGTGGGCGGCCAGTTCCTCGGTGATGCGGTGCAGCCATTCGTCGAGCACGCCGGACGGTCTGGCATTGAGAGACGGGAATGAGCCGACGATTCCCGCCTTGCACTGCGCAATGACAAGATCAGGCCCGGAGATGATGAACAGCGGGGAGCCGATCACCGGCAAGCGCAGGCGATCGAACGGAGCAGGAAGCGGCATGGATGAAACTACCCCTGAATGGACACGACAACACAATGCGTTTTCTTATGAGACGCAAATCGTCATGTCGAGGGGGCTTGCAGTAACCGGGGTGCTTAACATAGCCTCGCTCCATGAAATCCACGATCGTCGGATTGGCCAGCGACGGCGCTCATCGCTTTTCGAAGGTGCCGCGCAGTGCGATCACGCTGATCGCCGGTACGGGAATTGAGGGCGATGCCCATGCTGGCCGGTTGGTCCAGCACCTGTCGCGCCAGGCCAAGGAACCACAGGCTATCAACCTGCGCCAGGTTCACCTGATTCACGCCGAACTGTTTGATGAGCTGGCAGAGCAAGGCTTTGCCGTCGGTGTCGGCCAGCTTGGTGAAAACGTGACCACGCGCGGGATCGATCTTCTCGGACTATCGGGAGGTACGCGGTTGCGGCTTGGAGGCGATGCGCTGATTGAAATCACCGGACTTCGCAATCCATGCCGACAGATTGACGGGCTCGCCAAAGGCTTGATGGCCGCAACCCTGGCCGTGGGGGACGACGGTGAACTGATCCGCAAGGCGGGGGTCATGGCTGTGGTCATCACCGGGGGAACGGTGCGCGTGGGCGATGCCATAACACTGGAATCGGTGCCACTGATCCACGAGCCGCTCCAGCCGGTCTAGCCACCATCAATGGCGACTGTCCCGGTCCGCTCAAGCTTGCCCCAGCCGACCATCTTGCCGCGCATCGCAGCCGAGATCGATCGGATCACGACCGAATACATCAACTGACGATAGACGATCCGTTGCATCAGCATCAGCCCCGCCGGGAAGCGTTGACGGGTCGGTTCAAGGCGATAGGCCACCCAACCTGCGATCAGGTCGATACTGACGAAGGCGATCCAGTAGATTCCCATGCGCAAGACATCGCTTTGGGTCTGCGCCCAGCCGTGCTGGTGAATGCGCACCCCGGTGCCGATGATCGACAAGAGCAGAGCAAGGTCAATCAACGGCGAGATAGCCGCAAAGATGATCTGGAACACCCATGCTTGGGGCATTCCAAACCAGGCCAACCCACGCGGGCGCCCTTTGCGCAGCACGGAGCGATGCTTCCACAAGCACTGCAACGTGCCGAACGACCAGCGATAGCGCTGTTTCGCAAGCGCACGGAAGGTCGACGGAGCTTCGGTCAAAGCGACTGCCTCTACATCGTAGGCCACCCGCCAACCGCGGCGCTGGATGGCGATGGTCAGGTCCTGGTCCTCAGCGAGCGTATCCTCAGGATAGCCCCCAACCGCATCGAGCGCGCTGCGCCGCCAGGCCCCCACGGCGCCCGGAACAACTGTGATTGCGCCAAGCGAATCGAGCGCGCGGCGCTCGACATTCTGGGCGGTCACATATTCGATCGCCTGCCATTTGGTGACCAGGTTGATGCGATTGCCGACGCGCGCATTGCCCGCGACCGCGCCGATTCTCGGATCGGAGAACCAGCGCACCAACTTGCTGATCGTGTCAGGCAGGAACTGGGTATCGGCATCCAGCGCGATGACGATTTCACCGCGAGCCCGCGCCAGCGAGCGGTTGAGCGCGCTGGCCTTGCCGCCGTTGACCAAGGTGAGCAGGGTGACGCGCGGATCCTTGCCATAGTGTTCGCTGACCAGCGCGCTGGTACGATCCGCAGACCCATCGTCGGCAACGATCAGTTCGATTCCGGGATAGTCGCTCGCCAGCACGCGCGCGACCGAAGCGACGATGACTTTCTCCTCGTTGTAGGCGGGAATGATCACGGACACCGTTGGCGCCGTTGCCGGAGCATCGGGTGATTTGCGGTTGCTGCGGTCAACAAGGGCAAGAATCGTCATCAGCACGGCCCTGGCAATGCCCAGGGCAATGGCGAAGAAGAAGGTCCACCGCAGAGCCAGCCCGATCGCTGCAAGTGCACTGAACACGCCCACGTCTGCGCGCACCGCAAGGCTCTGGCTGCCGGTGACCGGCGGCATTACGGCGTCGCGAGTGAGACCCGCCAGCCTTGAAACCGGGACAATGGTATATCCCGCCGCACGAATCTGGTCGATCAGGGCGGGCAGGGCTGCGGCCGTCTGGTCGCGATCCCCGCCGCCGTCGTGCAGCAAGATGATGTTGGCACTGCGTTCCGGCGTTGCGTTGCGCAGGGCGGCCATCGTCTGGTCAACAATGGCCTGGGCACCGGGGCGCTTCCAATCGCCCGGATCGACGTGAAGGCCGACGATTGTGTAACCGCGCTCCTGCGCGATCAGGGCAGGGTTGAGTTCGTCGGCGGTCGTAGGCTCGGCGTCACCGAAATAGGGCGCGCGGAACAACCGCATCGAACGGCCGGTATAGGCTTCGACGAGACGCCGGGTTGCGTTGAGTTCAAGCGCAGTGCCCAGCCGCGATTCCTCGGCAAGATTGGGATGGGTGTAGCTGTGGTTGCCGATTTCGTCGCCGTCTGCGATCATCCGCTTTAGCAGGGATGGATTTTCCAGCGCGTTCTCACCGATCACGAAAAAGGTCGCCGGAGCATGTCGCGATTCCAGCGCGTCGAGAATCCGCGGTGTGAAGTCAGGATCCGGCCCGTCATCGAAAGTCAGCGCGACGAGGTGCGGATCGGCTGCACCGCTGCGCTGGACGACGTAGGGCGTGGGCATCGTGTCATAGGTAACGCCGATGGCCTGGCCATCCTGGCCAAAGCGTACCGTGCGATGGCCGCCGGTCGGCGTCGAGGTGATGCGCAGGATTTCACCGTTGCCCTCAACGTCGGTCCCCTGGGCAGGGGCAATCGGATCGAGGTTGGGACGCCTGCCGGTGCGACTTGCTTCGAGCGCGTCCCAGAAGCCCGGATCCTCGCTGCCAAGACGCCACAGGGCTATGCCCTTGATCCCCTTGAGCACTTGCAGCTCATTCCAGGTCGTCGCCGCATCGAGCATCCATACGGTGTGGCGGTGATCGCCCGTCTCGTCACTGTCGACGTAGGCGAAGCCGGTGTTGCCGCTGGCGGGATCGAATTGAGGCGTGGTCCCGCTGTCACGCGCGGCGAGCCAGGCCTCGTTGATGGTCATCGATTCGGCCTTGCCGTCGTGCCAGTCATAACCGTAGCTGCCGATCGCGACGATCAGCTTGGACGTCGGGATCATTGTGGCGGCATGGGCCAGTTGCTGGGTGAACCATTCCGCCGGGGCGATCGGTCCAGCCTCGCCACCTTGCCAGTGCAGGTCATAGTCCATCAATATCACGCTATCGACCGCTGCCGCGAAGGCGCGCATGTTCCAGGCGTTTCCGCTAGCGGGGACGGTGATCGAGACACGCAATCCGGCACGCGCAAAGCGGGGATGGGCGCGCTGCAGAAGGGCGAGATACCGGCCGACTGCCGGATCGGGCAGGTCCTCGATGTCAAAGACCAATCCCGACCAGTTCCCCTGCTTGGCCACGGCGATCGCCTGATCGACCAGGGCATCGGCACTGTGCGGGTTGGCAAGCAGGGCCGCCATGGACTTGCCATCCCACTGCTCGTTGACCAGGTTCTGGATCATGAGCTTCATGTCCGGACGGTGAATCTGGCTGCGCAAGATCGCGGCAAGCTGCGGGTCTGGCGCGACGGTCAACGTTCCTGAGGGAAAGGAGATCGCTCCCTGCGCCGAGATGACCGTATCAAGCTGATCGAAGTGCCGACGCAACGAGGCTGCGCTTTCCCCGTCCCATGGAACGTAAAAGCCAATCCGCAACGGTTGACCGTTGGTGGCCGCCTTGGGCAGTGAAGGCAGCTTGTGCCGCAAGTGTGCAACGTGGGTAAGGAAGGGCAGGGGCTGTTGCCGTTCGCGCGCAAGGGCCAGGGGCGAAGCGGCCGGAACCTCCACGACGGTCGCGGCAAAGATGATTGCGGCCAGCACGATCAGCGCAAGCAGCGCGGTCGATAGGCGGCCAACCAGCCGTCGCCGTTTGCCGGTGCGATCGAAGAAGATGGGAGAAGTCATAGAAAGGAGCCCGTGTTCGCTTATCCTCTAGACGGCGCGGCATGGCGGGCAAGCCTGCAGAGCGATTAAATTTCTCTCATCTAGTGAATCATCCCCAAGCGCGATGGTACAGCGTCTCGATTTCGTCGGCGAGGGGCACGCGGGGATTGTTGGCGGGAGAGCCTGAGGCCAGCGCCTGCTGGGCCATCAGGGGAACCAGTTCATCCCAACGCGCCTTTTCTATGCCGTAGGCACGGGGCGAGGGCACGGCGAGGTCTGCGTTGATATGCTCCAGTGCCTCGACCAGCCGGGCCGCTGCGCTCTGGTCACTTTCTTCCTCGCTCGCCACTGCCATAACCCGCGCGCATTGAGCATACCGGCCGAGCGCGGCGGGCGCCGACCAGGCGGTCACCACGGGCATCAGCATGGCGTTCGACAGGCCGTGGCTGACGTGGAAATGGGCGCCGATCGGGCGGCTCATGCCGTGGACCAGCGCAACCGACGCGTTGGAAAAGGCGATCCCGCCTTGCAGTGCGCCAAACATCAGGGCTTCGCGCGCTGGGCGATTACCGGGATCGGCGCAGGCCAGCGGCAGGTTTGGCCAGATCAGGCGCATCGCGGACAGTGCGGCGGCATCGGAGAAGGGGTTGGCGCGCTTCGAAACATAAGCCTCGATCGCGTGGACCAGGCTGTCGATCCCGGTGTCGGCGGTAAGCCGCGCCGGCTTGCTCAGTGTCAGTTCGTAGTCGACCACCGCCACGGTCGGCAGGTAGGCAAGGCCAGCGCAAAGCATCTTCTCGTCGGTCACCTCGTCGGTGATCACGGTGAAGCGGGTCGCTTCGGATCCGGTGCCTGCCGTGGTCGGCACGGCAATAACGGGAAGAGCTGGCGCATCCTCCTGATGCGGAGCCTTGAACGCGCTGACTGGCAGGTCGCGCAGCGCCTTGACCGCGACCATCTTGGCCGTGTCGATCGGACTGCCCCCACCAAGCCCGATGACGCAATCGTGATCGCCCTCGCGAAGGAAGGCGAGTGCCGTCTCGACCGAAGCGACGGTCGGGTCAGGTATCACCCCGGTAAAGCCGCGCACGGCGATCCCGGCCTTGCCGAGGATATTCTCGACTCGCTCCAGTACCCCCGATTGCGCAAGCCATCCGTCGGTCAGGATCAGCGGACGCGACAGGCCGAATTGGGCAAGGACTTCTGGCAGTTCCTGAAGCACGCCGCCGCCGATGCGGATCGCGCGGGGAAGATGGATCGCTGCCATGTCAGCGGAGCAGGTGTTCTATGCCGTAGAACCGCGCCGCCGTACCGGCGTAGAGTGCGCGCTTCTCATCGACCGAGGCGCCGTGAGTCAGGCGTTTGAACGCGTTCCACAAGACGGCATAGCTCGCGCCCCATTTGTCGACCGGATAATTGCTTTCGAACATCGCGCGGTCAGGTCCGAAGGCTTCGATGCAGGTTTCGATATAGGGCCGCCACATCGCCGCCAGGACTTCGGAGTTAAGACCTGCGGCCGGTCCGTGATCGGGCATCCCGGCAAAGGACATGGCAAGGCCACCCAGCTTGACCGACACGTTCGGGCACGCGGCGATGTCCCTGATCGATGCCCGCCAGCTATCGAAACGTTCGTGCAGCTTGCCGTGATAGCTGCCCATGCCCAACGGGCTGCCGCAATGGTCAAGGCAGATTGGCTGGTCCGGGAAGGCGCGAGCAAGGCTGAGCACATCGCCAAGCTGCGGCTCAAGCAGCCAGGCATCAAAGGTCAGGCCGCGCTTGCCCAACTCGGCAAAACCTTCTCGGAATGCGGAGTCGAGGTACAGCCCCTGCGGCGCGTGGAACGGCGGCCCCAGCACGTCCGGATCGGGGTTCCACGCCGCAGCATGGCGGATGCCCTTGAACCGCTGGCTTGTTTCGATCAGCGCGTCGAGCACGGCTCCGGCCTTGCTGCCAAGCTGGAGGTCGGCATGGCCGATGATCGCATCGCACAGACGAATTTGTCCATAGAGCCCACTGGCGCTCTGCGCGGCGACGCCATTGACGTACTCAACCTCGCCGACGACCTTCAGTTCCTCGCTGGCCCCGGCGCGGTAGAAGGCGCCGCACTCCATGAACACCGTGGCGACGACGTTGTGACCGCCGCTCGCATCGGCGTGCAACTCGTCAAACGTGTAGTAGGGCGTGAGCGCGATCGCGGCGAGGAACGGGTGAAGCGGTTCGGGAAAGGCGGGAAGTACCGGGCGCAGATCCCACAGGTGGTGGTGCGGATCGATGATCGCCAAATCCGGTTCAAGAATTGCCTCGGGTTTCAGGATTGCGTCGCTCATGGTCATCCTCTCCGTTCGTGTGGCAGCTTATGCTGCTCAGGCCGTTTGACAAGGGCAGCCGCACCCTTCATTAATCGGTCAATTAAACTTGGGAAGAGGGCTTTGTGCCATGGACTTTGAACACAGCGGCAAAGTCAGGGATCTGGTCGCCAAGGTTGGCGCCTTCATGGATGAGCACATCTATCCCAACGAGGATTCCTACCACTCCTGGGTCACCGATCCGGCCAAGCTTTGGCAGGAATGGCCGGGGATGGAGGATGTAAAGGCGAAGGCCCGCGCACAGGGCTTGTGGAACCTGTTCCTTCCGCATGAGTACGGGAAATTCTCACCGGGGCTTACCAACCTTGAATATGCCCCCGTGGCCGAACTGCTGGGACGAGTGCCGTGGGCAAGCCAGGCGCTCAATTGCTCTGCGCCCGATACCGGCAACATGGAGGTGCTGGCCAAATACGGCAGCCCCGCACAACAGGAACGGTGGCTCCAACCGCTGCTCGATGGGACGATCCGTTCAGCTTACGTGATGACCGAGCCGCAGGTCGCGTCCTCCGACGCCACCAACCTGGAATTGTCGATTACTCCCGATGGCGATCACTACGTTCTCAATGGACGCAAATGGTGGATTTCAAACGCGATGCACCCGCGTTGCGACATCTGGATCGTGATGGGCAAGACTGACTTTAACGCCCCGCGCCATGCCCAACACTCGCAAATACTGGTCGAACCCAAAACGCCGGGGATCACCATCGTCCGGCACCTGACGGTGTTCGGATCGCACAATTCGCCGGGCGGTGAGTGCGAACTGCGTTTCGACAATGTCCGCGTGCCGCGCGAAAACCTGATCCTGGGCGAAGGGCGTGGGTTCGAGATCGCGCAAGGTCGTCTCGGGCCGGGGCGCATCCACCACTGCATGCGCTCGGTCGGCCAAGCCCAGCGCGCGCTGGAGATCATGGCGCGCCGCGCCGACAGCCGTGTCGTCTTCGGCAAAAAGCTGGCCGACCAGTCGAGCATTCGGCAGGACATCGCCAAGAGCTTCTGCGAGATCGAGATGGCGCGCCTGCTGACGCTCAAGGCCGCCGACGCCATGGACCGCCACGGCAACAAGGTTGCGCGGGACCTTATCGCTGCGATCAAGGTGGTCGCCCCGCAAATGGCGCAGACAGTCTGCGACCGGGCAATCCAGGTCCACGGCGGGATGGGCGTGAGCGACGACACGCCGATAGCCCGGTTCTTCACGCTCAACCGCTTCGTTCGCATCGCCGATGGGCCGGACGAGGTCCACATGAGCCAGCTCGGCAAGCAGAAGATCAAGGAATATGTCGCGATGAATGAGCGGTGATGTCGGTGCCGCCTTCCATCGCAATCCGTCACCCTGAACACGCGATGGTTGGTAGGGTGGGAAAACGGAGCAGTTGCGCCTCCGGTCTGGCCCACTGCTCAAGGCTTGATGGATGCTGAAACAAGTTCAGCATGACGGGGGGTAGGGTCAGGCGCCGTTTCGCGTCCCTTGGAGATAGTACGATGAAGGCTCTGCGGTACTACGGCGCGCGCGATGTGCGCTACGAAGGGATGGACGATCCCGCACCCCAATCCGACCGCGACGCGATCGTTCAGGTCAAGGCTTGCTCGATATGCGGATCGGATCTGCATATCTACCACGGTCACGGCTTTTCCGAGGACCTTGGCTTCTGTGTTGGCCACGAAGCGGTGGGCGAGGTGGTGGAGATCGGGCGCGGGGTTCACCGGGTCAAGGTCGGTGACACGGTAATGCTTCCCGCAGCGGTCGGTTGCGGCACCTGCCGTTCGTGTCTTGCCGGCAATGTCTCCAACTGCGAATTCGGCCTCGGCTCGTGCTATGGCCTCTCCGCCAACCTCCAGGGTTCGCAGGCGGAAGCCGTACGGGTGCCTGCGGCGGACATGAACGCGGTGCCGATTCCGGAAGGGGTCAGCCTCGATCAGGCGCTGATGATGACCGATGCCATGGCTACAGCCTGGTATGGCGCGCGCATGGCGGACATTCGCCCCGGATCGGGCGTGGCCGTGATCGGGCTGGGGCCGATCGGCCTGATGGCGGTCGACAGCGCCTTCGTCATGGGCGCGCATGTAGTCTATGCGATCGACCCGATTGCCGAGCGCCGGACCCTGGCCGAGGCGGCGGGCGCCGTTCCACTCCATCCTGACGAGGCGATGGAGCGGATCAAGCAGGATACCCACGGCCACAAGCTCGATTGCGTGGTCGAAGTGGTGGGCACCGACGCCACGGTCGATTTCGCGCTACGCCTTGTCCGCAAGCGCGGCACCGTCTCCGTGATCGGCGTTCAGCAATCGCGCCGCTTCCCGTTCCCGCTGGAGCGTGCCTTCGCCGGTGGCCTGACTTTCCGCGCGGGAACCTGCTCGGTCCCCGAAGAGCTGCCCGCTCTGTTCCCGCTGGTTCGCTCCGGCCGCCTGAAGCCGGAGCGCTACATCAGCCATCGCCTGCCGTTGAGTGAGGGTGCCGAAGCCTACCGCCTGTTCGAGGCGAGGGAGGCCGGGGCACTGAAGATGGTGCTGGTGCCCAACTAGCCCCCGCTCGCCGCATTCGCCGCGCTCAGCACCGCGCGAACCGAAGCCGTCGCCACATCCTCGTCGATGCCGACACCCCAGATCGTCTTGCCCGAAGGCGTGACGCACTCGACATAGGCAGCGGCGCGGGCGTCCGACCCGGCGGTCATGGCGTGCTCGGTGTAGTCCTTGACCTCAAGCGGGACGCCGAAGGTGTCCGAGATCGTCGTCACGACGGATGAGATCAGTCCGTTCCCGCGCCCCGAAACCGTCTGTTCCTTGCCGTCGAGTTCGATCTTTCCGGCGAAAATCCGCGTGCCATCGGCGGCCTTGGTCTCTTCATAGTCGACCAGTTGAAAGTGCTGCGGAGTATTGAGCTTGTAGGTCTTCTGGAACACTGCCCAAATGTCCTCGGCAAACAGCTCGCGACCGAGTTCATCCGCCAGCGCCTGCACATGTCCGGAGAAATGCGCCTGCATCTTCTTGGGCAGCTTGAGCCCCTGGTCCTGCTCGATCACCCAGGCGAAACCCCCCTTTCCGCTCTGCGAATTGACCCGGATCACCGCCTCATAGCTGCGCCCCAGGTCCGCCGGATCGATCGGCAGATACGGCATTTGCCAGGTTTCGTCGTTCTGCGTCTCGCGTGCGGCGAAGCCCTTCTTGATCGCGTCCTGGTGGCTGCCCGAGAACGAGGTATAGACCAGCTCGCCCACGTAGGGGTGACGCGGGTGGATCGGCAGTTGGTTGCAATATTCGACCGTCTTGGCGATCGCGTCGATGTCCGAGAAGTCCAGCCCCGGATCAACGCCCTGCGTGTACATGTTGAGCGCCACGGTAACGATGTCGCAGTTGCCGGTGCGCTCGCCATTGCCGAACAGGCAGCCCTCGACCCGGTCGGCGCCGGCCATCAGCCCCAGTTCGGCGGCGGCGATGCCGGTGCCGCGATCGTTGTGGGTGTGAAGGCTGATCACCACGCTTTCGCGGTTGGGGATCATCCGTCCGAACAGCTCGACCTGATCGGCATAGACGTTGGGCGTCGCGCACTCGACCGTGGCGGGGAGATTGAAGATGATCGGGTGATCGGGGGTAGGCTGCAACACCTCCATCACCGCCGCGCAAACCTCGACCGAGAAATCGACTTCGGCGGTCGAGAAGGTTTCCGGGCTGTATTCGAAGGTCCAGTCGGTGTCGTGATACTTGGCCGCCTGATCGCGCAGAACCTTGGCGCCCTCGATCGCGATCTGCTTGACCTGTTCCTTGGTCATGCCGAACACGATCTTGCGCCAGGCGGGCGACACCGCGTTGTAGAGGTGGACAATCGCAGCGCGCGCACCCTGGAGACTTGCGAAGCTGGTCTCGATCAGATCGCGGCGCGACTGGGTCAGAACCTGCACCACGACATCGTCGGGAATACGGTTGGATTTCACCAGGCCGGAAATGAAGTCGAAATCGGTCGCTCCCGATGCGGGGAAGCCAACCTCGATTTCCTTGACCCCAACCTTCAGCAGCAGGTCGAAGAAACGGCTCTTTTTCTCAGCGCCCATCGGATCAATGAGCGCCTGGTTGCCGTCACGCAGGTCCGTGGAGAGCCAGCGCGGCGCCTGGGTGATGACGCGGGCAGGCCACTGCCGATCGGGCAGCGCGATGGGCGGGAAGGGGCGGTACTTGGCCCCGGGGGATTTCAGCATGGTCATTGCATTGTCTCGGCTTGCTTGGTGCGACTGTCAGATGCGGTTCAGTATCCCTTGAGCGGCGCCGTGTGCCGCAAAAGCGCACACCGCTTCACGCCCAAGGGCGGATAAGTCGCAGGGTAAGTCCCAGAGCCAAGGAGCGCGCGAGCGTCATAACCACAGCCTATGGCGGCGGGCCGGGGCGATGTAAAGGGTTTGCTGCCGTTTTGCGGCTCAGGCGGCCTTGGCGGGCCGGATCGTGCGGATCAGGTTCTCGTAAACGGCATCGTGCAGATCGCGCTCGAATTCGATGCCGACCAGACCGTTTTCGACCCACAGCACCTTCGAAGGCATATATTCAAGCCCCGGCAGGCGAACGAGAACCCGGCCGCCCAACTCGAACGACAGCGCCTCACGAGCGATCATGCAACCGGCGATCGACAGGTCGAGTACGCGAACCTCGGCGACCATGCCCGTTTTCATCCGGCACTTGGCGCGGATGAAGGGGGTATCCTGCTCGGTTTCGCAAAATTGCATGGCCTGGCCTTCGGTTCGGGGCGTCTTGCTGCATAACGTATTGCAGGATGTCCTTGGCGATCGACTGACAGGTCTGGGCAACGTCAGGCAAACAAGTGTGGTGAACGGGTTGGCAAGGAATTGCGGCGATGGACAAAGCCCGCTTGCCGACCTGTCCGTGAGCGGCAATACAGGTGCGAAAGTGCAACCTATGTCCACGGAGCGTCCATGACCTCTATCGTCCGATCCACAGGCTTTGACCCGGCCCGCCTCGCGCGGATCGATCCTTTTGTGAAGGAGCGCTACCTCGATACCGGCAAGCTGGCCAATGCCCAGCTACTGATTGCCCGCGATGGAGAGATCGCGCACTTCTCCTCGCAGGGAGCGGCGCGGGAAGGGGGCAAGGCGCTGGACGAAGGCGCACTGTTCCGCATCGCCTCGATGACCAAGCCGGTCACTTCGATCGCGTTCATGATGCTGGTGGAGGAGGGCAAGGTCGCGCTCGATACGCCGGTGCATCACGTCCTGCCAGAATTCGCCAATCTGGGTGTCTATAATGGTGGCGGGGCGGGCGTGCCGTTCCTGACCAAGCCGCTTGGGCGACCCATGCTGATGGTCGATCTGCTGCGTCACACCTCGGGGCTGACCTACGGCTTCCAGAACCGTGGCAACATCGACGCCGCCTATCGCGAACGCAAGATCGAGAACTGGCATGGAAATCTCGATCTTGATGAATTCGTGGCAGTTCTTGGCGGCTTGCCGCTTGAATTCTCGCCGGGCGAGGCCTGGAACTATTCGGTTTCGACCGATGTGCTGGGGGCAGTGATCCAACGTCTCTCCGGTCAGACGCTGGCCGACTTTTTCGCCACCCGTATATTCGCGCCGCTGAAGATGGCGGATACCTTCTTCACGGTTCCCGCTGGCAAGACCGACCGGCTGACCGATTGCTACACCATGGCGCCCGGCAAAGGGCGGGTGATGTACGATCGCGGCGTTGAAAGCGCATGGAGCGAACCGCCGCGCCTTTTGTCCGGTGGCGGCGGCCTGGTTTCGACCGCGCTCGATTATCACCGCTTCTGCACCATGCTGCTGAACGGCGGGGAGTTGGACGAGGCGCGGATCGTCAGTCGCAAGACGCTTGAACTGATGACCCTCAACCATTTGCCCGATGGTGGCGATCTTGCCGGTTGGTCCAAATCCCTTTTCAGCGAGGCTACGAACGCCGGCGTTGGGTTCGGGCTGGGCTTCGCGGTCAACAAGGATGTCGCCCGTACGATGATTCCGGGTTCGGTCGGCGAGTTCTACTGGGGCGGAATGTTCTCGACCGCGTTCTTCATCGATCCGGTAGAGCGACTGACCATGGTGTTCATGACCCAGCTTTCCCCATCCAGCACCTATGCGATCCGCCGCGAACTCAAGACCCTGATCTATTCGGCGCTGATCTGATGGACGACAACGTACTGTACCGGACGATGGGGCTGGTCCGTATCGTCTCCATGGAACCGGAAGGGCGTGCGGTGCTGGAATATGAGGCGGGCATGCACATGTGTCATTCGGGGGGCGTGGTCCAGGGCGGCTTCGTCACGGGCTGGATCGACGCGGCAATGGCCCATGCCGCAATTGCCCGCCATGGCGACGATGTGACGCCACTGACGCTGGAGTTGAAGGTCAGCTTCTTCGCGCCGGTCCGGCCCGGAAGGGTCTTTGCCGAGGGCTGGGTCGAGCGGGCGGGGCGGCGGACCACCTTCTACGAGGGTTGCCTGAAGGACGCGGAGGGTACAGTGCTTGCCAAGGCCAGCACTACGTTCATGCTGGCCGACCGCGCGCGGGTTGAAGCGTCCGCGCGGGCTGCCATTGGAGGGTAATGATGAGCGCTGTCAGACCGTTCACGCTGGAGATCGCCCAGCCGCATCTCGATGACCTGAAGCAGCGCATTGCCCAGACCCGCTGGCCCGAACGCGAAACGGTGGACGACTGGTCGCAGGGCACACCGCTTGAGGCTCTGCGCGAACTGACTGGCTATTGGCGCAAGGACTATGACTGGCGCCGCTGCGAGGCGCGGCTCAATTCGCTGGGCCAGTTCGTCACCGAGATCGATGGGCTCGACATCCATTTCCTCCACGTCCGCTCGCCAGAGCCGAACGCCATGCCGCTTGTCATCACCCATGGCTGGCCGGGATCAGTGATAGAATTCATGGGCGTTATCGAGCAACTCGCCGATCCGGTGCGGTTCGGTGGTCGGCCCGAGGACGCCTTCCATGTCGTCGCACCGTCGCTCCCCGGATTCGGTTTTTCCGGCAAGCCAACGCGCAAGGGTTGGGGCGTTGAGCAAATCGCGATTGCCTGGGGAAAGCTCATGGCACGGCTCGGCTACGATCGCTGGCTGGCCCAGGGTGGCGATTGGGGGAGCGCGGTGACCACGGCGATTGCCGCGCAACACATTGCAGGTTGCGTCGGCGTTCACCTCAACATGCCGATCGGCCGGCCGGAAGCACAGGACTTTGACAATCCCTCGCCCGGCGAACTCAAGGCATTGGCCGCCTTGAAGTATTACCAGGATTGGGATTCAGGCTATTCCACCCAGCAGAGAACCCGGCCGCAAACGGTGGGCTATGGACTTGTCGATAGCCCGGTGGGACTAGCTGGGTGGATCTTCGAGAAGATGTGGGCGTGGACCGACAACCAGGGCTCTCCGTATGACGCCCTCAGCCGGGACCAGATCCTGGACAACATCATGCTCCATTGGTTGCCGGGCACGGGCGCATCGTCGGCACGGCTCTATTGGGAAAGCTTTGCCAATTTCGTGCCGCGTGAAATTGCCCTGCCTGTGGCGGTCAGCGCGTTTCCCAAGGAAATCCTGCCCAGCCCGCGCAAGTGGGCAGAGCGAAATTTCAAGCGGCTGGTCTATTGGGCAGAGATGGACAAGGGTGGGCACTTCGCCGCGTGGGAGCAGCCCGAGGCATTCGTGGCAGAATTGCGGGCTGCCTTTGCGCTGATGCGGTGATCCCGGCGGGAGCGGCTGGTCAACCCGCCGCTCCAGATCCTTGCACCGCTACTTTGCGAAGGCCGCGGCGATTTCAAGCGCAACCTCGTCCGAAACGATGGGGATGGCGAAGGCGATGCCGAAGTCGCTGCGCTTGATCGCGGTTCTTGCCGTAAAGCCAACATTCTCCTTCCCGCCCATCATCGCTGGCGTCTTGCCTGCGCCGTAGAACGAGGCGTCAAGCACGACGGGCCGGGTCACGCCATTGAGCGTCAGGTTGCCCATGATCTGCGCCCGGTTCTTGCCAAGCAGCTTCACCGAGGTTGAAACGTAGTGGGCAGGGGCAGGGTTCGGCCCGAAGAAGTCAGGCTTCGCTCCTTCCTTGGCTGGCGCGCGGAGGAGGTGTGCCATGAGATCGTGGTTTACCGTGGTGATCGATGAAACCGGAATCGTCACATCGACCTTGGCTGCGGCAGGGCGCTTGGGGTCGAGCTGCAGGGTGCCGGTCACATCGCCGAAGAGCCCGGTATAAGGCGTAAAGCCCATGTGATCGACCGACCAGCGAACCAGGGTATGATGCGGATCGGATTGATATGTTCCGCCGGTGATCGCAGCTGTCGAGGGTGAGCCAGGCTTCTGCATGGCCGGTTGCGCCGTCAGTGGAAGGGCGATGGCCAGTGCGGCGGTCGCGAGCGCGAGTGGCAGCTTCTTGATCATGGTTCTCTCCGGGCAGATTGCGCGATGCGAGTCACGCGGTGCGACCAATTCGCAATCTGCCCGGATGAACCAACGGGGTCAAACCCCGCCGTGGCGGATCAGTTCTTTTCCTGATCGACCAGCTTGTTCTTGCCGATCCACGGCATCATCGCGCGCAGCTTGGCGCCGGTCTGCTCGATCGGATGCGCTTCGGCAGCCTTGCGCGCGGCCTTGAGTTCGGGCTGGCCCGCACGGTTGTCGAGCACGAAGTTCTTGACGAAACGGCCGCTGGTGATGTCAGCCAGTACGCGCTTCATTTCGGCCTTGGTCGCATCGGTGATGATCCGGGGACCGGTGGTGATGTCGCCATATTCAGCGGTGTTGCTGATCGAATAGCGCATGTTGGCGATGCCGCCTTCATAAAGCAGGTCGACGATCAGCTTGGTTTCGTGAAGGCATTCGAAATAGGCCATTTCGGGGGCGTAACCGGCCTCGACCAGAGTTTCGAACCCGGCCTGGATCAGGTGGGTGATCCCGCCGCACAGCACCGCCTGCTCACCGAACAGATCGGTTTCGCACTCTTCCTTGAAGTTGGTTTCGATGATCCCGCTCCGGCCGCCGCCGACGCCCGAGGCGTAGGCGAGGGCAACGTCATGGGCATTGCCGCTGGCATCCTGGTGAACCGCGATCAGGCACGGCACGCCGCCGCCCTTGACGTATTCGCCGCGAACCGTGTGACCGGGCCCCTTGGGCGCGATCATGATTACGTCGATGTCGGCAGGCGCTTCGATCAGGCCGAAGTGGATGTTGAGGCCGTGGGCAAAGGCTAGCGCCGATCCGGGCTTCATGTTGCCCTTGATGTCATTTTCCCAGATCGCCGCCTGGTGTTCATCAGGAGCGAGGATCATCAGCACGTCCGCCCACTTGGCAGCTTCGCTGTTCGACAGGACCTTGAAGCCCGCCGCTTCGGCCTTCTTGGCGCTGGCCGAGCCGGGACGAAGCGCGATGGCAACGTCCTTGACCCCGCTGTCGCGCAGGTTCTGCGCATGGGCGTGGCCCTGCGATCCATAGCCGAGGATCGCGATCTTCTTGCCCGTGACCAGGTTCAGGTCGGCGTCGGCGTCGTAGTAGACTTTCATTCTTCACCTCTATCGTCATCCCCGCGAAGGCGGGGATCGCTGTCGAAAACGCGCCGCCCTGGGGCCAACGGTCCCCGCTTTCGCGGGGACGACGCGTGAAATCCTAGAGCCCTTCGGCCCCGCGCATCATACCCACGACCCCCGTTCGGCCGACTTCGACCAGCCCCAGTTCGCGCATCAGGGCGACGAAGCGGTCGATCTTGTCGGGGTTGCCGGTCAGTTCGAAAATGAAGCTGCTGGTGGTGGTGTCGATCACCTTGGCGCGGAACACGTCGGCCAGCCGCAGCGCCTCGACCCGGGCATCGCCGGTGCCGGACACCTTGACCAGCGCCAGCTCGCGCTCGACGTGCGCGCCGCTTTCGGTCAGGTCCACCACCTTGTGGACCGGCACCAGCCGGTCGAGCTGGGCATGGATCTGGTCGATCACCGCCGGCGGGCCGTGGGTGACGATGGTGATCCGGCTGACCGCGTGGTTTTCGGTAATGTCGGCCACGGTCAGGCTGTCGATATTGTACCCGCGCGCGGTGAACAGCCCGGCGATCTTGGCCAGGATGCCCGCCTCGTTATCGACCGTGATGGTCAGGACGTGGCGTTCCGA
>JAGWUU010000232.1 GCA_028868335.1 Sphingomonadales bacterium
TCCACGAAATGTTCGAGTGCCTCGACCGCATCGCGGAGCAATTCGTGTGCGGCATCGTCGTGCGGATTGGCGGCGACATTCTGCACTGTCTTTCGCGCGGCGTGGAAATCAATCGCCTCGACCCCGCGGAGCAGTGCGATACCCAGCTTCTCCAAACCCCATTCCATCCAGCCCTTCAGGCCATGATGCTCGTGGAGGTGTTCATGAAGATCGTCCGGCAGCCCGGCGGTGGTATGGATGTGCAATCCTTCGAGAATGCGATCGACCGCTTCCCAGAACGGCGGCACGGTCCCATCGCCGGGGACACCCGGCATGGGCGGCGGCGAGAGGTGCCACTCATCCCATTCGGCCCGATAGAACTGCATCAGGATGAAAAGGCTGTGGGGATGAAACGCATCGCGCCAGGTGGCAAGCGGCTGGTCAGGCCGACGACCCAAGGCGCCATAAACCCGCTGAATGACGTTGAAGCCGTTTTCATAATAGCCGAACCAGAAATGCAAACCGTGTTCCTCGATACGGTCGCCCATTTTACGGTTGCGCCCGCTTGCGCCCTTGCCGCCAAGTCGCCAGCCGAGCTGATGGACGGTAATTTCGTACTTGTCCTGCCAGTCTGGCTGCTCGGTCAGTTCGAATACGGCGGTCATCGCTCCGACCCCGCCGCCGATGACCGCGATCTTCTGCTTTCCGGTCATCGCGTCATGCCCTCCACACTTCCCTGCCCTCGCCGATGGTGAAATCCATGTTCACCCAGAACGGGAACTCCAGCGGTTGAGGTCCCGGCGACAATCCGAGGTCGGCGGCGAGCGGGTGACTGTCATAGTTGAACAGCGTTGCTTCATAGCTGCCGTCAAGCAGACCCCCTCCGTGGAATGTGTCAACGAAGGAGCCAGCCTCGATCACCGCCTGGTAACAGGCTTTCGCCCCATTGGCCGCATCGCGAAACTGCTTGAGGAACACGCCCGGAACCTCCTCGTTCTTTGCCAGGCCGACCAGATCGAGCAGGAAGTTGAAACCGGGGATCACCAGCTTTCCGCCGCTGCCGCTCAGCAGGTGGCCGATCGCGGCTACAGCATCTTCAATATCGCGCCATACTTCTCCGGCTTTCGAGGTGGTGCCGGTCTGTCTGACCTCCATAAGCGGCAGGACCTGCCCGCCGTTGTCCGGTCCGTATGTCGGGATTACCAGTGTCGCGGCGGAGAAATTCGTCGCCGGAGTGTTGGGCTCGGGCACGGTGATCGGGCCATAGCCCTTGGGGAATCCAAAAACCTCGCGCCCGGCGGCAAGCGACCATGAGTTGTCGACGCAGATATAGGCGGGATAAAACACCAGCCGCTGCGCCACCTCTATTCCCAACTCGCTTTTGACCAGAAGCAGCGGAACCCAAAGCGTCCAGCTATTCTCCAGCATCCAGCCCATCGTATTCGCTGGCGGAAGCGTGCTGGAGCAGCGCTGGGCCTTGGCGTAGGACACCAGCACCAGATCAGACAGGCAGCGGTAGTTCAGCGCGCCGTCGGTCGGCGCATTGAGGATCGGATCGACCAGCCTGCTCTGCACTGCCACCTTGTCGGCGCGCAGGTAAAATCCGTAAAGCTGAGTGCTTCGGCAGACGTAGGGTTGCAACTGCACTGACTCGGCGGGACGAACGACATATCCGGGCAGCAGGCTCATGGCAGTCGTCTCCTCACAGCAGGTGTCCGTTCCACGGCAGTCCCTTGTCGAACCGCGCCTGGTCGTGCCAGCGGAACGGTGCGAAGATCCCGGGTTCGTGCAGCGGCCACAGTTCGCATGGCGAGGCGTTCGATCCGAACAATGCCAGCACCCCGTTCACGGCGCGCCGCGCCGCCTCGTTGGCGGCTTCCATGCAGGCGACATCGGTGAACGTCTGCACGTAGTCCGAGGCGAGCATCAGGTTGCCGGTCGCCAGCACTGCCGGAGGACGCTGGCTCCAACTGTTGATGAAGTTCACGAACAAGGGTTCGGCGTCGCTCAGGTGAATCGTGTTGTCGGGATGCTGGACCAGATCGGGATCGAGAAAGTGGCTGTGAACGTCGTCGTCGTGCAACAGGACGCGGCCCTCGACATTGACCGAACGCTTGATCTGTTCCCACACCTCGCGGGCAATCTGCTCGCGCGTGCAATCGATCGCCGCCTTGCCGAATAGAATCCCTGGGGCGTTCCAGCAGGAAATACAGGCGGAGAGGATTCCATGCACCGTTCCGTCACCGCAGTTGGGCAAATGATCTTCAGTCCAGAACTGCGCTTCCGAAATCCCGGTCAGCGCCCAGGGAGTGTCAGCGAAGAGCATGTGCCCATGGGTTATGGGAACGTCATTGTAGAGGTAGAACTGGATGCCGTTCATCCAGCGCACGTTCGGCGCCACAGCCATCACGCCCGGCAACGACGGATCGGCCTTTAGTGGATCGCCAGGGCCGTTTTCGCTGGCGGCCAGCACCCTCGCCATGCGTTCGACCGGCAGGGCAAAGACGTAGGCATCGGCAGTCACAGTGGACGTAGTTGTTCCGCAAATCACCTCGACGCCGGTGCAGGCTCCCCCCTCAATCCCGAAGCGCAGGGCCGAGGTGTCCATGTGGAACTGCACCCCCAGTCCTTCGAGGTGGGCCCGCCACGGCTCGATCCACACCGCGCTGGTCGGACCATTGAGCAGGCGGTCGGTCGGCCTGATCGGCGATACCATGCCGAGGATCAACTGGATGTTGGTGTCGCCGACGGTACGGACACTTGCATGGAGCGGATCGTTGGCGAGCAAGGAGCGCGAAAGCCCGTCGACCAGAAGATTGCGGTAGGCGTCGGAATGGTTGTCGGCCTCGAGGAAGTTCCACCAGGTGATCTTCTCATATTCGGCGAGGCGGCGATCCTGGCAACTCGTCAGCACCTGCCACAATCGTTCGGCGAAGAACCGCGCTTCGCCCGGCAGCAGGCCGGTGTTGCTGAACATTGCCTCCACGTCGGTCGCAAGGTCGGACAGCGTCTTGGGGAAGCGCGCCGAAATGACGATTGGCGGGGCGCCGAACCGTGCGACCTCCAGGCGATCAGCGACGACGAGATTGTCGGCCACCGAACCCGGACCGAAAGGGATGCGCTGCATCGTATCGGGAAGATGCCGATAGAAGCCGGGAAAGAAGCGGAAGCCGTGCTCACCGGGAAGAGGGTTGCGTCCGCCTTTCGCGGAATTGGGGACCGGGATCGAACGCGCTTTCCCTCCGACGGTGTGGGGTCGCCGTTCATAGACGTGGATTTCGTAGCTTGAGCCCTGCCCGTTGCGCTCGGCCAGTTCGTGCGCCGCGCTCATGCCGGCTACGCCGCCGCCAAATATGGCAATCGTCCTGGTCGTCACGCCCGATCCCCCCCGTACAGGTTGCGCGCCGATAAAAGCGCGACGTGGCAGTGCTGTGCGACCTGGTTCAGCCTTCTTGCTGAACAAAGGTTTGCGCATAACGCGCGGCAATGCAAGTATCGACGCCTTGCCCTCGCGGCCGCATGCCTTCCGGCGGGCGGTTGTCCTCGGCTTGGCATCAAGGGGGATCGCTCGTGTCGGAGGTATTCATCTCCTACAACCGGCAGGACCAGGACCATGCGCGGCTCTTCGCGGAGGGCTTCAAGGCAGCGGGCTTTGACGTGTGGTGGGATGTTTCGCTGCAAACCGGTGAAGCGTGGGATGCCGTGACCGAAAACGCCCTCAACGAAGCGGAAGCGGTGGTCGTGCTGTGGTCGCCTCGCTCGGTCAATTCGCGCTGGGTTCGATCGGAGGCGAGCGTGGCGCAACGCAATGGCACGCTCATTCCGGTGATGATGGAAGCCTGCACCCGACCGGTCATGTTCGAACTGACCCAGAGCGCCGATCTGACCGAGTGGGTCGGCGATCAGTCCGATCCCAAATGGCAGCATCTGGTTACGGATGTCCGCGCACATCTGAAACGGCGCGAAAGGCTGGCGACCTCGAACGGCGCTCCGCAGCGAACTTTGGGCACGGTTTCGAGCGAACGCCGACAGGTCGCCGTGCTGAGCCTGGCGCTCGCACCGGAGGGTGACGGCACCGAACTCGATCCCGAGGAATGGGACGATGCGGTGGAGCATTTTCGTTCCGCGGTCACCAAGGTGTTGAGCGACTCCGACGCGCGCGTTTTGCAGGCCGGTGCAACCTACACGCTGATCTTCGGCCTCGATCAGGTTACCGAGCAGGACGCCTTGCGCGCCACGCAGGTCGCACTGGCTATCGCCGAAGCGGTAGGAACCATCTGCCTGGCGGACGGAGCCACCGCGCGTGTGCGCGGAGGGATTGAGTGCGGATCGGTAGTCACCGGGGGACAAGGCGGTTCGCCCGCCGGTCCGGCTCTTGATGGCGCCGCCCAATTGCAGACCACGGCGCCGCCCGGGTCAATCATCATCGGCAATTCAGTCGCCACGATCGCGGGCGGCTATCTCGAACTGGAGCGCGCAGGCCCGCGGGCATTTCGCGTGTTGGGCGAATCTGCCAGCCACACGCGCTTTGACTTGTCTCGAGCGCGCGGCCTGAGCCGTTTCGTGGGGCGGTCAGATGATTTCGAATTGCTGGTGCGTGGCCTTGAACGCGCGGCCAACGGCACCGGGCAGATGATCGGTATCATGGCCGAGGCTGGCACGGGCAAGAGCCGCCTGTGCTATGAATTTGGCGAGCTGTGCCGCAGCCACGATATACCCGTCTATTACGGATCGGGCTCGCAACAGGATCGCAACACGCCCCTTCTGGCGATCATCGAGGTGTTGCGCAGCTTTTTCGCGGCCGATCCCCAGGACGACGCTGCAACGGCCCGCGACAAAATC
>JAGWUU010000233.1 GCA_028868335.1 Sphingomonadales bacterium
CCTTGCAGGGCGAAATCGTCGCATTGCGCCGTGCGATCCATGCCGAACCGGAGTTGGGACTGCACACGCCGTTGACGCGCGACAAGGTCCGCGCCGCGTTGGCCAACCTGCCGCTGACCTGGCGCGAGGGCCCTTCGACCACCGGGCTGGTCGCCACCCTTAAAGGTGGGGCGGGGGAGGGTGGCAGCGTCCTGCTGCGCGGCGACATGGATGCGCTGCCGATGGATGAGGAAACCGGCCTTGCCTTCTCCTCGACCATTGCCGGGACCATGCATGCCTGCGGGCACGATACCCACGCCGCCATGCTGGCGGGTGCCGCGCGCCTGCTCTGCGCCAGGCGTGACAGTCTGAAGGGCGAGGTGCGGTTCATGTTCCAGCCGGGAGAGGAAGGGTTCCACGGTGCGCGCTACATGCTTGACGACGGGCTGCTGGGCGGCGCGCAGGGCGACCCGCTGCCCGATGCCGCCTTCGCGCTCCACGTCATGCCCAATGCGCGGCACGGCCAGGTTTCGGGCCGGGCCGGAGCACTGATGGCGGCGGCCGACAAGTTCGACATCATCGTCAAGGGTCGCGGCGGCCATGCCTCGATGCCCCATTTCGCACGTGATCCGCTCCCGGTTGCTGCGGAAATCGTTCTGGCGTTGCAAAGCGCCGTCACCCGCCAGTTCGATGCTCACGATCCGGTGGTCTGCACCGTTTCGAAAATCGAGGGCGGGAGCGCCCACAACGTCATTCCCGATCAGGTGAGCTTGCTCGGCACGCTGCGTTCGCTGTCCCCGCGCCATCGGGCCGGGCTTCACGCAATGGTGCGCCAGGTAGCGGAAGGGATCGCCCGCGCCCACGGTCTGGATGCCATCGTGACCGTTACCGAAGGCTTCCCTGTTACCGTCTGCGATCCCCGCGCGGTCGAACTGGGCGCTGAAACCTGCGTCCGCTTGTTCGGCGAAGGCGCGTGGCACGGGCTGGATCGGCCAATCATGGGCGCGGAAGACTTTTCCTATGTGCTGGAGAAGATTCCTGGCGCGATGTTCTTTCTGGGCGTCGCTGCCGAGGGGGCTGACTGGCGCGCCTGCGAAGGCATTCATTCCACGCGGATGGTGGTCGATGAGGAAGCCTTGCCGCGCGGTGCAGCCCTGCTCGCCGGATTGGCCGAACGGTTCCTGGCTCACGGTTTCGACTGAACGGCACGCCAGTTCGCGCGGACCGGCGCGTCAATGCGAACAGGACAGATTGACGATGGCAAGGGCTCCGCCCGGCCCCGGACCTATCCTGATCGGGACACGCGGGACAACGCAAGTTGCGCGTCGAGATCGTGGAGCAGGCGGGCAAGTCCTGCGGTGGTAAGGCTTTCAGCCCGCGCGGTGAGCATGGCCTGGGTGTTCGAAGCGCGAAGCAGCCACCAACCATCCGCCGTAACGACGCGCACCCCATCAATCGCGGAAACCTGCGCACCGCTGACGGAGAGGCGCTCCGCCACTTCCTCAACCACGGTAAACTTGCGAGCTTCCGGCACGGCAAAACGCAACTCGGGCGTGTTGACCAGTTCGGGCATGGCATCGCGCAATTCGGTCACCGTCCTGTCGAGCCGGACCGAGGCTGCGATAAGCCGGACGGCGGCGTAAAGCGCGTCGTCGAATCCGTACCATTCATCCGCGAACATGATGTGGCCGGTCATCTCTCCACCAAGCGGGGCGGAAATTGCCTTCATTTCGGATTTGATCAGGCTGTGTCCGGTCTTTCCCATATGCGGGCGTCCACCCAACGCTGCGATCCGATCGAATAGAGCCTGCGAGGCCTTCACATCCGCGACGATCGTGGATCCCGGGGCGCGCCGCAGGAGGTCTTCGGCATAGATCATGAGTAGCTGGTCGCCCCACAGGACCCGGCCCTTGCCGTCGACCACGACGATCCGGTCGCCGTCGCCGTCCAGAGCAACTCCAAAATCGAGTGATTTGGCGGCGACCAGCGCTTTCAGATCGGCAAGGTTCGCCTCCTCGGTCGGATCCGGATGATGGTTCGGGAACGTCCCGTCCACGGAGGTATAGAGCGCATGGTGTTCGCCAGGAAGTTGCTGGATCAGCCGTTCGAGCGCGGGGCCGGCGGCCCCGTTACCGGTGTCCCAGCCGATCCTGAACGTGCCGAGGCGCGCCGGATCGAGACCGTCGAGCGCGCCGAGCAGCCGCATGACGTAGGCATCGAGCACATCGCGGCTTTCCGCAGTACCGCTGCCCTCGCTCCAGTCGCCGATCGCCGCGCGGCGCCCAAGCTCCTGCAGGTCGGGTCCGCAGAACGGCCGGTGGTCAAGTACTATCTTGAAGCCATTGTGATTGGCGGGATTGTGGCTGCCAGTTACCTGAATGCCGCCCTGCACCTCTTCCATTGAGGCCTCGGCGAAGTAAAGCATCGGCGTCGGGCCAAGGTTGACCCGCACCACGTCGATCCCGCCCGCGCAAAGGCCGGTGACCAGCGCCGCCTCCAGCTCGGGTGAACTGGTCCGCCCGTCACGCCCGACCACCGCCTTGCTGCCACCGGCCTCGCGCAGCGCCGTGGCGAACCCGCGCCCCACGGCATAGGCGTCTGCCGGGCCGAGGGTCCGGCCAACCGTTCCGCGAATGTCATATTCGCGCAGGATCGTCGGGTCGAAGCTGTGCTGCTTCATTGGCCCTGGCCGATTCGCCCCACCCGGGCGCTCATTGTGGCCGCTCGCCACGCTCCACCCGAGCGAGCAGCAGATCGCGCGCGCGGGTCGCGGCGTGAACCTGATCGTTCGTGCCGCCGCGATCGGGATGAACCCGCGCCAAAAGGCGGCGATGCGCGTCGGCAATCTCTTCGCGGGTGGCATCGCGCCCGACGCCGAGCAGGGCGCGGGCCTGGGCTTCGCCCTGCGAGCGTTCGGATAGCACCCACAGCTCCCAGGGCCACCGCCCGGTGAAGGCCTTGCAGGCCAGCGTCACCAGCAGCACAAGAGTAATCAGGCGGCCCATGCGATCAGGTCAGCCGTGCGGAAGAAGTGCCAGCTCCGGCTCACGCGCGGCGGGCATCGGCAGGCCGAGGGCGGCGACCAGAGTGCGCAGTTCCTGCCGGGCGACCAGATGGCTGGTGCCCAGTTCGCCCAGATGCCCCTTGTCTAGCAGGGTCAGGCCCGAGGGGAACAGCTCACGATAGATCACCCGCTCCGACAAGCCATTGGCGATGCGAAAGCCGACCCGTTTGGACAGTTCGGTCAACGCCTGGTCCAGTCGGCGCATGTTGCGCGCCTCGATATGCTGGGTGCGGTTGCGGACCACTACCCAGTCCATCTCGCGGCGCTTTTCCTGGATCGTCGCCATGGCGCGCTTCTTGCGCGCTTCCCAGATCAGCTCGGCATAGAACGACAGGCGGCGGACCTTGAAGGTTTCGGCATCGACTTGCCCGATCAGGTCGAAATCGACGAAGCTGTCGTTGAGTGGCGTGACCAGCGTGTCAGCCCCGATCGCGGCGTGGCGGGCGAAGGGATCGTCGCGCCCCGGGGTGTCGAAGATCAGGAAATCCATGCCTTCGCCAATCTTGGCGGCCAGTTCGTCGAGATCCTCGGTGGTTTCACCGCCAAACACGGCGAAGCGGCTGTTGGGCAGGTCAATCCCGCGGCGCGTTTCGGTTTCGGCGCGGTTTTCCAGATAGCGGTGCAGCGTACGCTGGCGCGGATCGAGGTCGATCGCCCCGACTCGGGCGCCCTGATAGGCCAGTGCGATAGCGACGTGGACCGCCGTGGTCGACTTGCCGGTTCCGCCCTTTTCGTTGGCGAAGACGATACGATGGGCGGGCTTGGAAGAAGAAAGGGACACGGGGCTTGCGCTCGCTGGTTGATCAGGTTCAATCGGGTTGCCCAATGCCGCATCGCAGCATAGGACCGGCACGGGCCGTCAACGCTTTCTACAGGAGGGGATTTGGCCGTGCAAACCGTGACATCGCTTGATCCACTGCGCAATGCGCTTGCCGTGCTTCGGCAGGATGGCCCGATCGCCCTGGTTCCGACCATGGGCGCGCTCCACGAAGGGCACCTGACGCTGGTGCGCGAAGCTCGCAAACGGGCCGCGCACGTCGTCGCCTCGATCTTCGTCAACCCGCGCCAATTCGGCGCGAACGAGGACCTGTCGCGCTACCCGCGCCCGCTTGAGCGGGATCAGGCCCTGCTCAAGGCGGAGGGAACCAGCCTGTTGTGGGCGCCAACGGTCGAAGCGATGTATCCCGACGGCTATGCCACCAACATATCGGTGAGCGGGGTGAGCGCGGGGCTCTGCGGGGAGGATCGGCCCGGTCACTTCGACGGAGTCGCCACAGTCGTCAACAAGCTGTTCAATCAGGTTCAGCCCGACCTTGCCTTCTTTGGCGAGAAGGATTGGCAGCAATTGGCAGTGATCCGCCGCATGGCGCGCGATCTTGATCTTGCCTTGCCGCGGGTCGAGGCGATTCATGGCGTTGCGACCGTGCGGGAGGCGGACGGTCTCGCGCTGTCATCACGCAACGTCTATCTCTCGCCGGAGCAGCGCGCGCAGGCGGCCTGCCTGCCGCGCGCGATGGATGCGGCGATCGGGGCGTTGCGTGCCGGGGCGGGGGTTGCGGGAGCGCTCGCCGATCTGGTCACGACCCTGATCGATGGCGGGTTCAGCTCCGTGGACTACGCCGAAGTGCGGACGGCGGACAGCCTGTCACCTGTCGCAGCGCTTGATGGCAGGCTTGTGCGGTTATTCGTCGCCGCGCGAATCGGCGGCACCAGACTGATCGACAACAAGCCCGTCTGACGCTTCCCAACGCGCGGCAGGAAGCGTAGCATCGGCATA
>JAGWUU010000234.1 GCA_028868335.1 Sphingomonadales bacterium
GTCGACTATCGCCGCAACTACGTGGACCGCGCCGGGGCCTTCGAAAGCGCCAGCGCGGCGATCGACTTCGATAGCGTGACCGAGATGCGCTTCGCTGACCGCGCCGCCTATGATCGCTTCCTTGCCGAGGCCGCGCTGCCGGACGTGGCGCGGGCCATCGCCGAGGACGAGGAAAACCTGTTCGACCGCTCCGCCACGCGCATGTTCGTGGTGGACGAAACCCCCGGCGCGGGCCTTGCCAGCGCGGCGCTGGCCGAACTCGCCGCCGAACGCGCCGTGCGCGACGGTCTTGCCCGGTTCGCACGCATTCTTGACTGCAAGGACTGGGCCGCGCTGGGCGATGTCTTCGCAGCTGACGTCGCCTTCGACTATGGCCTTGGCGAGCAGGTCGGGCTGGATGCGCTCAGCGCCAACATGCGCCGCTTCCTTGATACCTGCGGCCCCAGCCAGCATCTGATCGGCAGCGTGGCGATCGTCGTCGATCCCGGCGCGCTTGGCGCGACCAGCCGTGCCTATGTCCAGGCCCGCCACCAGCGCCCCGCCGACCCGAACGGCCCGGTGTTCGACAGCAATGGTGAATACATCGACCGCTGGCAGCGCCGCGCAGAAGGCTGGCGCATCGTCCGGCGCGATGCGGTTTGGCAGACGCAGTCCGGCGACCCCGCGATCATCTGGGGCGACGGCTAGAGCGGCCCGTTCATTCGGCGGCTTCGGCCGCGGCGGAAGTGAGGCACACCGTATCGAAGCCCAGAACGTGCGCGATCCGGCCAAGACCCATCCACGCCGCCACGCAATGCGACAGGTCGATGATCTCGCCATCGCCATAGACCCCGTGCAGCCGCGTCCAGAAGTCCTCGTCCTGCGCCAGAACGGTCGGTTCGATAGCAAAGCGTTCGGCAAACTCGATGGCGAGCCGTTCGCGCGGCGAGAACAGCGGCGAGTCCCGCCAGTCAACAACGGCGGCATAGAACGCCTCATCCGGCGCCGGACCATTGGCGGTGACCAGCTTTGCGGGCGGTTCGCCAGCCACCGCGAAGGTCGCGGCGGCATCGCGCGCGGCGCGGAAATCGAGGCAGATCATGCAGCCGTTGAGCTGTGCGGTACGCATCCGCGCGCCCTCGAACTCACGCAGCGACAGCGCCGTCTCGCGATAGACGGCGTGACTGAAACCGGCGGCGGCAGCCATGATCGGCACCGCGTGCGTCGCAGCGGCATAGCCATAGGGATTGGCCTCCTGCCCAGCGGGAACTGCAATTCGCACCATGGCTGCTCTCCTCTTTCCTGTCCGAAATCAGACCCCCGGCGCGCCGGGGAAGCCTGCGTAATAGGAACCCACGGTCATTCCGCCATCGACGACGATTTCAGCCCCGTGGATATAGGAGGCATCGTCGCTGGCAAGAAACGCACTGGCCGCCGCCACTTCCTCGGGACCGCCGATGCGTTGCAGCGGGACGTGGCCATAGGCCTTGTCCACCTCGTCGCGCGGGGCTGCGGCGTGGTTGGACATAACCGTGTCGACCCCGCCGGGATGAACCGAGTTGACCCGCACGCCCTTGTGCCCCAGTTCCATGGCCGCAACCTTGGTCAGGCCGCGCACGCCCCATTTCGATGAAGCATAGGCCCCCAGGCTGTTTGCGCCCTTCATCCCGTCCACCGACGAGACGTTGACTATGGCGCCGCGCCCGCGCGCGATCATTCCCGGAGCGACTGCCTTGATGCCGAGGAATTCGCCGACAAGGTTGACCCCCAGGACCCGCTCGTAGTCGGCCTTGGTCGTTTCCAGCAGGCTCTTGAACATCAGGATACCGGCGTTGTTGACCAGCACGTCAACCGGCCCGAGCGCCGCTTCAACCTCGGCCACAACGCGCGCCCAGTTCTCCTCGCTCGTCACGTCGAGCTTCCAGAAACCGGTGGCCGGGCCAAGTTCGGCGGCCAAAGCCTTGCCGGCCTCGTCAAGCACGTCGGCAATCGCCACCCGAGCACCTTCGGCGACGAAGCGCCGTACCGTTGCCGCGCCCATGCCGCGCGCCCCGCCGGTGACGATCGCGACCTTGCCTTCAAGCCTTCCCATCCGCTTCTCCGATCATTCAAGAGACGTTCAATGCGCCGCACCCATCTCCGGCGCCGGCGCCAGCGGTGGAGCGTTGTGAATGTAGCTCATTTCCTCGCGCCGCTCGGCGATCCGCCAACCGTCCGCCGTCCGCACCAGCCGATCACGATACCACAGGCCGATGAAGAACACCTGCTCCTCGCCAGCATCGCCGCGATGGACCATGGGGTTGAACAGGATCGTGCGGCTGCGTGCCTCGTCGCCGGTGATGTCGAGCCGGGTGGTCGCCACCATGTGCTGGAACATCGGGAACCGGGCCAGAGCCACCGGCAGCCAGGCTTTGATCTCGGGATAATGGCCCGTCGCCCCGCCTGCCTCGCTGTAGTCGATGCAGGCGTCGGGCGTGAACACGCGGTCGAGTGCATCCCAGTCGCGCTCGTCGATGGCGAAGCTGTAGCGGGCAAACAGGTCCTGGATTTCAATGCGATCGGATATTTCCTGCAACGGCAGCATCGGCGCTCTCCCCAGCGTGACAGACGGCGAGCCGACGGTCTGCGCCGCCGGTCTCCGCAGGCGGCGTCAGGCCACCTTGCTGCCGGGCCGCTTGTCCATCGTCACGTGCAGGCCGTTGACGCGGGCCTGGAACTCCGGCGCCTTGGCGCGCGGGTTGTAGAACTGCTTGTACCAGGTCCGCACCTTGCCATAGGGTCCATCGGATGGCACCGCGAGCGGGTTCAGGCAGGCGCGCTTGTTGGCCCAGATCTCCACGTCCTGCGCGAAGGCAAGCCGGCTCGCCTCCTGATAGGCCAGGGCGAGGGCGCGGTCCTCGTCGGTGGTTTCGCGGCTACCGTCATGCACCCTGACCATCAGCGCGTGCCAACTGCGAGTCACGCCGTCTTCGATCGGGGTGTTGGAGATCATGATGAAGCTGTCGAACGCGCCCGCCATTTCCGACTGGAGGAAGCCCGGTCCTTCGTACCAGGTGTCGAGCACAAGGTAGTCCTCGGGGTTCGAGGTCAGCGTGCGGTGACCGGCGCTGTAGTACTGGTGGACGTGGCCGTCCTTGAACTCGTTGGCGAAATACTGCCAGTCAGTCGCGCCATGGATCGGCACGAAATGGCCGAAATCTGCCATGTTGTCGACGATCTCAATGCCATGGCTGCCCAGATCGCCCATATAATCGATCTTCCATTCGACCCAGCCCGGCTGGCCATAATGACCGCCGAAATCGGGCAGTTTCATGTCCGGCGCCAGCCCTTCGGGATCATGCCACATCCAGATGATTCCGGCCTTCTCGACCACCGGGTAGGTTTGCAGCTTCGCCGCCTTGGGGATGAAGTCCGAATAGGGAATGTGGTTGCACGCGCCATCGCTGCCAAAGCGCCAGCCATGGAACGGGCAGCGGATCGATTCGCCCTCGACATGCTCACCGTCGCGGACGATGTACGAGGTCGTATTTTTCGCCAGGTGGGCGCCCATGTGCGGGCAATAGGCATCGACCACGTATGGCGTGCCGCTTTCGCCGCGATAGAGTACCAGATCCTTGCCGAAGTACCGGATCGGCGCGGGAATCCGTGTGGCATCCGTCGCCGGCCCGATCATGAACCAACCGCGTGGGAAGTCGAATTCTCCCAGACCATATTCGCGCGAAGTCGCCATCTCGAACTCTCCTCGTCACTCTTCGCCCGGCGGTTGCCTTCCGCCAGCGCATGCACCCGATCATCTACATCGTGTTGCTTGGCACTTGCACTGCACATCGGTTGTGCAAGAATGCACGGCCATGGAATGGAGCGATCTCGAAATCTTCCTCGCCGCCGTCCGCACCGGTTCCTACACCGCCGCGGGCCGCATTCTGGACGTCAACCGTACCACGGTGGGTCGTCGGGTCGACGCGCTGGAAAAAGCGCTGGGCGTGCCGTTGTTCGCGCAGGACCCGCTGGGTTATGCCCCCACCCCGGCGGGCGTGCGGCTGCTCGCCGCCGCCGAGGCGATCGAAAGCGAGGTTGCCGCGATGCTGGCCGACATCGGTGGCATCGGGCGCCAGACAGCTCCGATCCGCATCGCTGGCAGCGGCGGGATCGCCGCCGAGTTTCTGCCAGAACTGGCAGCGTTCCGCCGCGCCCACCCCGAGGTGCCGATCGACCTGCTGGGCGAACTCGATCCGCTTGACGCGGTGACCCGGCGCCGTGCCGATCTGGGCCTTGCGTTGGTGCGTTCGCCGCCGCTGCGGCTCGCCGGATTGCAAGTGGCGACGTTGTCGCAGGCGGTCTATGGCCTGCGAGGGCGAAAGCATCTGCCGCCTCTCGGCTGGGGCTACGAGTTCGATGCAGCCTTGCCCGGCGGTCCGTGGGCCTCGGCCAATCCCGCGGGCGAGGTAGCGCAGGCGGCGGCCCTCGCGACCTGCAATAACTGGCCGCAGATGAAGCACGCGGTTCTCGTCGGCCTGGGCAAGGCTAGCCTGTGGTGCTTCGCCGCCGATGCCGAACCGACGCTGGAGCGGCTCGCCCCGCCCGATCCAAGGCACGAATGCCCACTGTGGCTGATCCACCGCGCCAAGGCTCCGCCAGCGCCGGAACTCACTCTGCTAATTGGCTTCCTGCAGAATGCGCTTAAGGAAAGGACCGGCTCCTGAGCCGAATTCTGTTTGCATTTACGGCATTCATCCAGCATATGTACCGTAAATGCGAATATAACGGCGTATTTATCTACGCATATGTATGGGAGAGCTT
>JAGWUU010000235.1 GCA_028868335.1 Sphingomonadales bacterium
CGACCGGGGCGCAGAAGGCGAAGAATATCGTTTCAAACCAGTTCTTTTTCGACCAGACGGAACTGAACTACATCAGCAATCACTACATCTATACCGACCATTCACAGCGCTGGACGATTTCCGGCGGTGGTGCGCTGAATATCCGTGATCGGTTCGGCCGATTCCAGCCCAGTTTCGATTTCATCTACGGCGACGGTCTCCGCGCGGGCGATCCGGCAGGCGTTGTGCCCAACGGCGGCAAGCAGTCTCCCTACCTGCAGGCCAATCTTGGCCTGGCGCAGGTCTTTGGCGACGGCGATGAAAAGAACCTCACTGTGCGGATCGACGTGGTCAACCTGTTTGACAAGATCTACCTGATCCACGACGGTTCTGGCGTTGGCGCCGGTCAACCCGAATGGGGGCCGCGCCGTGCCTTCTTCATCGGGGTGCGCAAGGCGTTCTAAGGCCTGCCCTGATTTTGTCGAGATCGCCCCTCCCCAACGGGGAAGGGTTGGGGTGGAGGCTCCACGCTCGACAGGGCGGACTCCGGGGGTGGGCATTTCCTACAGGCGCCTGAACTGTCAGACTGCGGCCTGGATTCCTTCCGCCGCTCTTTGGCCCCGTGCGTAGCGCTTGGGCAAGAGTTCCATTGAAAACAGGCAATCTGTCACCTTGTTGCGTTCAACTTATTGATTACATGATGTTTTCACCCGGACACCGGTGTCCGGCATGCCCGCCTCGCCCTAGATACAACGCATTGATATATAATAATTATTTTATCAAGTAGAGACGAAGCATCGGCCTGGTGTCACCCTGAAAAGGGCGATTCCCCAGCGCCTTGCACACCGCGATCCGCTTCCCATATTCGGGTCATTCCGGCGGCAACACCCCGCCGATGTGGAAAATCCCGATGATTGAAGTCCGTCCCTTTGCCGCGCTCGGCCATGCCGATCATGGCTGGCTCAATGCCGTTCATCACTTCAGCTTTGCAGACTATCACGACAGCGACCGCATGGGCTGGGGCCGCATCCGGGTCTGGAACGACGATACGATCGCCCCGAAGAGCGGCTTCCCGCCGCACCCGCACCGTGACATGGAGATCGTCACCTTCGTTCGCAGCGGCGCCATCAGTCACCGCGACAGTCTCGGCAACGAAGGCCGGACCGCCGCGGGCGACGTGCAGGTGATGAGTGCAGGCACCGGCATTCAACACGCCGAATTCAATCTTGAGGACGAGGCGACCACCTTGTTCCAGATCTGGATACTGCCCGACCGCGCGGCCGGCAGCCCTAACTGGGGGCAACGCGAATTCCCTCGCGGCGACCGTGCGGGACGGTGGGAAGTAGTCGCCAGCGGCACTCCAGAGGCTGACGCAGCGCTGCCGATCCGGGCCGACGCCAAGGTTCTCGCCGCAACGCTTCCGGCAGGCCAGTCGCTGGACTACGCCGTCGATCCGGCGCGGAGCATCTACCTCGTCGCGCCGACCGGACGAATCCGCGTGAACGGCAAGGAAGCGCAACCGCGCGATGGCGTGGCGATCACCGGCGAACAGCTTGTCACCGTCGAAGCTCTCGACGACGCGGAAGTGGTGATGGTTGACGCCGGATGATCAGGCGGCGACGGCCGGGGCGCGGGAAAGCTTTTCCTGTGCGCCGGCCAGGCGTTCCATCAGCTTGAGGTCCTGCTCGCGCAGCTTGAGCGCCGCATCGGCCCAGAAATCGACGATGTCGCGCAACTCGGACAGGGCAACGGCTTCCACGCGGCGGCTTGCCCGTCTCGCTCCGATAAGCCCGGCATGGCGCCGCGCCGAACGTGCCATGAAGTCACGAACCACAGCCTCGCCCTCGCCCGGTTCAGCCAGGCGATCGACGATGCCCATGTCGTACATGTCTTCGGCAGAATAGGTAACGTCGCCCATGATCACGCGGTTCGCCATGGCCGAACCCAGCTTGCGCGTCAGTATGGCGTGAGCGCCCATGCCCGGAAACAGCCCGAATTTCACTTCGGGCAGTCCGAACATCGATCCCCGTTCGGCAATGATATAGTCAAAGGACAACAATGCCTCGAACCCGCCGCCAAGCGCCTGCCCCTGCACCAGCCCGATCGTCAGCAGCGGCAGGTCCAGCGAATGCATGTTGCGATGAAGTATCTCGACACAGCGATAGCCGTAAGCCGCCAGCCCATCGCGGTTGCCCTCACGGATCAGGCTGGCGAACAGCTCAAGATCCCCGCCGAAGCAGAATACGCCCGGCGACCGGCTTCCGAGAACCAGGTATTTGAGCGGCACACGATCCGGACCGAAGTGCGCCCCGATCAGCCGCTGCCAGTTGATGAAATCGTTGAGCATCGGCGGCGTGAAGCTCGGACGGCCGACCGGACGCATATAAGTCCACAACGCCTGAACATTGGCATCGTAAAGTACGTCGAGCTGATCCAGCATGAAAAGATCGGCCGGAATCGCCAACCGCCGTTGAGATTGAGCGAACAGCTCATCCGACTCAGTTGTAAAGGAAAATGCTGAATCCTGATGGACAGTTGCAGCGCCCCCGCGTCCGCCAAGATCGCCCGAAAGTCGATCCATACGCCCCCTTCTGAACTCCGTCTATTTCACCAGTACAGGAAAGTACCGATGCTTTTCAGGAGTCTAAGCCAGGGTGGAGTCCCTTGGCAAAGGATATTTTTGATTTTCCGACAACCCGAGTCCCATTTCGTGTCAATCGCTGCGCCATTTGAGCAACAGCGTCGCCAGCGTAAGAGCCACCGTGGCAATACCCAGCATCGGCACGATCTGCCGCAGTACCATCGCCGCGGGCATCTCCTTGAGGAACAAGCCGTGGCAAACGATCAGCATGTAGCTCAGCGGATCAAGGCGGGCCATGGGCTGCAACCAGGTTGGCATGGCATCTACCGGGCTTGCGTAGCCTGAAAGAAGCATCATCGGCACAATCACGAGGAATCCGCCAAGAAATGCCTGTTGCTGATTCTGGGCCAATGTCGAGATCGACAGGCCGATCGCCGTCACCGCCAGGCTGAAACAGGCAATGGCCAGGAGCATGAGCAGGTGGGAGCCGTTGAACGGAACGTCTGAAACCAGGGGGATGACCAGGATGTACAGAAGGCCGTTGAACACCCCGACGCTGAAGGCAGGAACGCACTTGCCGACAAGGATCTCCCAATGACGCATCGGCAGAGCCATCAGTTCATCCCACGTACCGAATTCACGCTCACGCGCGATCGCCTGAACCGAGACGGAAAGGACAATTACCGTCGTGATCAAGGTGATCATCCCCGGGAGGGTGAACCAGCGGTACTCGAGATTGGGATTGTACCAGTGCCGGGCGATCACCTGCGGAGCTGCAGGCGCGTCCGGTCGCAACGTGGCGCCGGTCGTCGCTGCGACTTCGCCAAGGTATCCGGCCACGATTTGGGCGGCATTGATCCGTCGTCCATCAAGCAGCAATCCGATTTCCGCCGGCTCGCCTCGTGCGACACGGGCCGAAAGATCGGAAGGGACCACCATGCCGGCCAGTATGCGTCGCTGTTCAAGAGCATCCGCCAGAGCGGTTTCGTTTGGATAGAGCCGGATGGAACGCACATTGCGCACCGCCCCCGTCCCGGCAAGGAAGCGTTCGGACGCAACCCCGGTGTCGCGGTTTACCACGCCCAGGTCGATGTTGCGAACCTCAAGCGTGGTGGCAAAGCCGAACAGGATCAGCTGGATGATCGGTGAAATGACCAGTGTGGTCAGTACGCGGCGATCAAGCAGGACAACACGCAGTTCCTTCAACGCCATCGCCGCTATTCGAACCAGCGCCCCGCTCATGCGATCCGCCGTTTGATCGCCCGCGTTACCCGCAGGAAGAAGAATGCACCAAAACCGAAGAGGATTGCGATATTGGGGAGGAACAGCGACCACACGTCGCCGACCAGGAACACTCCCTGCAGCGGCGGGATCAGATAGCGTGCCGGAACGATGTACGTAAGCCATCGGATTGCCGGAGGCATCGAATCAATCTCGAACAGGAACCCGGAAAGCAACAGCGAAGGCAAGAAGCCCGACAGCAACGCGAACTGGGTCGAAACGAACTGGTTCTTGGTCGCCGCGGAAATGAGCAAGCCCTGCCCGAGCACAGCGGCAAGAAATGCGGACGCAATCAGGAAGAGGGCCAGGATCGATCCGCGAAACGGCAGACCGTATCCGAACACAGCGACCAAAACGCAGATGCCGGTCGAGGCAAGGCCCAGGACGTAATATGGCAACAGCTTTGACAGAACCAGCGATGGGATCGAGATCGGTGTCGAAAGCAGCCCCTCCATCGTGCCGCGCTCGTACTCGCGTGCCATGATCAAGGCAGTCAGAAGGCTGCCGATCATTGCCATGACGATGCCGATCGCACCGGGCACCAGCATGAACCGGCTCTCAAGCCCGGGATTATAGTTGAACCGCGCGACCAGTTGCAGCGCCGGTCCTGCATTGTCCCCTTCTTCCGCAGCCCGAGCGAGCGCCCAATCGCGCAAGGCGCCGCGAAGATGCGCGGTCAGGAAAGTCGCCGTATTGACCTGGGAGCCATCTGTAACGAGTTGAATGTCCCGTGGTTGCTGCAACACCATGCCTTGCTCGAAGTGCTCAGGGATCACCGCAACACCGCGCACCGTGCCATCCTTGAGCCCAATCTCAAGCGCTTCGAGCGACGGTCCCTCGTCCACGGCAAAATAGGCGTTGTGCCGCAAGGACTGAACTAATTCG
>JAGWUU010000236.1 GCA_028868335.1 Sphingomonadales bacterium
GCTGACGATCAATTCGGATGTGGCCGTCATCCGTCGCGCTGCCGAGTGTGAGGAGGGCGAAATGGTCACCTCCACGATTGCGCTTGCGGAGGTTGCGCTTGGTACGGAACGAGGCCAACCACCCGCGATGGATGCACTGCGCGCGTTCGTCGAAGAGGTGCCGGTACTCGACTTCGATTACAAGGCGGCGCTTGCCTATGCTTCGCTGCCGTTCAAGCGGGCCAGTTTTGACCGCCTGATCGCAGCACACGCGCTGTCGCATGGCCTCACTGTGGTGACCAGAAACATGAAAGACTTTGCGGACGTGCCGGGGTTAAAGGTCGAGAACTGGACGGTGTGATGCTGGAAATTCTTCTTGTCCTGATTCCCTGCGCAGTCTTTGGAAATCTAGGTGCCTGGCTTTTGATGCGCTGGAAGCCTTCCTGGTCTCGTCGTAAAACCGCAATATTGGCCGCCCTTCCGTTGCCGTCGATCATTTGGATCGTTTGTCTAGTGGTGTTTTTCAATGCAGCCACGTCATCTCAGGAAAGCTGCGGGGTTGATGCCTGTGGTATGTCGATGATGTTTTCTGCGTTTGGCATGGGCTACGGACTGATTGGCTATTTCGTCGGTCTCGCGGGAGCGCTTGGCGCTATAGCGGTTGCGAAAAGGCTCCCGGCAGATGGTGAAGTCGCGGCGACATTTGAATGACCTTCCACGCCACCGTCCTCACCCTCTACCCCGAGATGTTCCCCGGACCACTGGGCGTCAGCCTCGCCGGACGTGCGCGGGAGGAGGGGAAGTGGGCGCTTGATACCGTCCAGATCCGCGACTTCGCGATCGATCGGCACAAGACCGTGGACGATACCCCCGCCGGAGGCGGGGCGGGGATGGTCCTCAGGGTCGATGTGCTGGCGGCGGCGATTGACCATGCGCGCTCTCCATACCTCTCCAGGACGGGAAGTGGGACCGCCGACGAAGTCTGGGGTGGAGGGGCACAGGCCGCACACGATACGTCGGATTTGGGGCGTGTGCCCCTCCACCATCCTGCGGATGGTCCGCCTCCCCGTACCGGGGAGGACGTTCCCGTCATCGCCCTGACGCCGCGCGGTAAGCCACTGACGCAGGCGCGGGTGCGCGAGCTGGCGGCGGGGCCGGGCGTGATCCTGCTCTGCGGCCGGTTCGAGGGATTCGACGAGCGGATTTTCGCAGGCCGCAATGTCGAGGAAGTCTCGGTTGGAGACATTGTCCTGTCGGGCGGAGAGCCTGCCGCGATCATGCTTCTCGACGCTTGCATTCGCCTGCTTCCCGGCGTAATGGGCGCGGCTTCGAGCGGAACCGAGGAATCGTTTGAAAACGGCCTCCTCGAATATCCGCACTATACCCGCCCCCAGGAATGGGAAGGGCGCACGATCCCTGAAGTGCTGCGATCGGGGGATCATGCGAAGATCGCGGCGTGGCGCAAGTCACAGTCCGAGATCGACACACGGTCACGCAGGCCAGACCTTTGGGAGCTCCATGAGGGGGCTCGGGTCCAGTCTGCCTCTGGCGCGCGGCGAAAGAAGAAGGACATGGACCAGTGAACCTGATCCAGCAGATCGAGGCCGAGGAAATCGCCAAGGCCGCCAAGGATATTCCCGAATTCCGCCCCGGTGACACCGTGCGCGTCGGCGTCAAGGTCGTCGAAGGCGACCGCAGCCGCGTCCAGGCCTATGAAGGCGTGTGCATCGCCCGCGCCAACAAGGGCATCGGCAGCAACTTCACCGTGCGCAAGATGAGCTTCGGCGAAGGCGTGGAGCGCGTTTTCCCGCTCTATTCGCCCAACATCGACAGCATCACCGTCGTCCGCAAGGGCGTGGTGCGCCGCGCCAAGCTCTATTACCTGCGCGGCCGCACCGGCAAGCGCGCCCGCATCGCCGAGCGTCGCGACGTGCGGACCGAAGGCTGACGGCATTCGACCAACGGCTTTGGCGCACAGCCTAATTGCTTTTAAGGAAGGGCGTCCCGGCAATGACCGGGGCGCCCTTTTCCTTGGTGCCGGGGAGCCGCCATTGTCATGCGTCTGTTGCCGATCGTGTTCGTTGCTACCTTGGCACTTGTCGGTTCCGGCGCCAGCGCAGAAAGCGGCCCAATGAACACCGCGCAAACCGTCGGCCCGGCCGTTGCCGAATCGCTTTCGATCGAACGCGTGTTCGCCAGCCCCAGCCTCAACGGCGCGGTCCCGCGTGGCGTCCAGCTTTCGCCCGACGGGCGCTATCTGACCCTTCTGCGCAACCGCAAGGACGATCGCGAGCGGTGGGACCTGTGGGGCTACGATCGCACCACCGGCAAGTGGACAATGCTGGTCGACAGCCTCAAGCTCGGCTCGGGCAAGGAACTGTCCGAGGCGGAAAAGATGCAGCGCGAGCGGATGCGCGTGGGCGATGTCAAGGGCATCGTCAGCTATTCGTGGTCGGCCGATGGCAAGAGCATCCTCGTGCCGCTCGACGGCGATCTGTTCCTCGCGCACCTCGATGGCAACGTGCAGCGCCTGACCGGGACCAAGGAAGATGAACTCAATCCGGCGTTGAGCGAGAAGGGCGGCTACGTTTCGTTCGTGCGCGACCGGCGCCTGTGGGTGGGACCGACCGGCGGTGCGGCCGCGCCGATTACCCCCGAGGAAAAGGCCGAAACCGTCCACTGGGGCGAAGCCGAATTCGTCGCACAGGAGGAAATGGCCCGCTTTACCGGCTATTGGTGGGCACCCGACGACAGCCGCATCGCGGTGGAGCGTTTCGACGATGCACCAGTGGGGATCGTAACGCGCGCGGCGATCGGGGCCGAGGGCACCAGGACCTTCGAACAGCGCTATCCCGCCGCAGGGACACCCAACGCACTGGTCGCCCTGTTCGTGACCCGACCCGACGGCACCGGCCGGGTGGAGGTCGATCTGGGCGCGGATCGAGACATCTATCTGGCCCGGGTCAACTGGTCGCCTGATGCGAAAACACTCTACGTCCAGCGGATGAACCGCGAGCAGACGCGGCTCGACATGCTGACGGTCGATCCCGCCACTGGCAAGAGCCGCGTGCTGTTTACCGAAACCGCGGCGCCCAAAAGCTGGATCAACCTGTCGAACAGTTACCGCTTCCTCGATGACGGCAGCCTGGTCTGGTGGTCGGAACGCGATGGCTTTGGTCACCTCTGGCGCTTGAAGGACGGACAGTGGACGCAACTGACCAAGGGGCCGTGGGTGGTCAGTGGTTTAGTCGGCATCGACCAGAAGAAGGGGCGGCTGTTCTTCACCGCCAACAAGGACGAGCCGATCGCCCAGCAGGTCTATGCACTCGACCTCACCGCGCCGAGCAAGATCGAGCGGCTGACGGAGCAGGGTTGGACCAACGGGGCGTCGATGGACCGGAAGGGGCAGACTCTCCTTGTGTCGCGCTCGTCCGATGCCCAACCGCCGCAGGTCTATCTGGCCCACCCGCACGGCAAGCGGATCGCATGGGTGGAGGAGAACAGGCTCGACGCCAGCCATCCCTACGCGCCTTATCTCGCCAACCATCACCCGGCGCAGTTCGGCACGATCAAGGCGACGGACGGCAGCGATCTCTACTGGCGTATGGTCACGCCCGTGATGGAGCCGGGCAAGCGCTATCCCGTATTCTTCCAGCACTATGGCGGACCGACCGCGCAGAACGTGACCCGCGGCTGGGGTGGGGCGTTGTCGCAGGCTCTGGCCGCCAGGGGCTATATCGTTTTCGAGATTGATAACCGCGGGACCGAGAACCGCGGCGTCAAGTTCGCCAGCCAGATATGGCATGCCATGGGCAGCGTGGAGGTGGAGGACCAGAAGGCCGGCGCCCTGTATCTCAAGAGCCTGCCGTTCGTCGATCCGGCCAGGATCGCCACCTACGGCTGGTCCTACGGCGGCTATATGACGCTCAAGATGCTTGAGGCTGACCAGGGGCTCTACGCTGCCGGGATCGCCGGAGCGCCGGTGACGAAGTGGGAACTCTATGACACCACTTATACCGAACGCTATCTTGGTGATCCCAACAAGAACCCCAAGGTCTATGAGACGTCCGATGCCTTGGCCGACGCACCGAAGATCAAGGACCCGCTGCTGATCGTTCACGGCATGGCCGATGACAACGTGGTGTTCGAAAACAGTTCGGCGATGATCGCCCGGCTTCAGGCCAACGCCGTGCCGTTCGAGATGATGCTCTATCCCGGCTATACCCACCGCGTTTCGGGACCGAAGATCGGGAGCCACCTGTGGAACACGATCCTGACCTTCCTTGAACGTCACGGGGTGACGCCGCCGAAGTGAAGAATCGCACTGCGCAAACAAACTCGTCACCCTGAACTTGTTTCAGGGTCCATCTCGCCCCATAGGCGGCGGATCGTCGGGCGCCATGGATGCTGAAACGAGTTCAGCATGACGCCTGTTAGTTGGCGGAGCGGACTTATGGGTTACCGGGTAGTGGTCGTAGGCGCGACGGGGAATGTCGGGCGTGAGATGCTCAATGTTCTGGCCGAGCGTGAATTTCCGATCGTCGAACTGGCGGCGGTTGCCTCGTCACGCTCGACCGGGGACGAGATCGAATTCGGCGAAACGGGCAAGATGCTCAAGGTCAAGAATATCGAACATTTCGATTTCGCCGGCTGGGACATCGCCCTGTTCTCTGCCGGGTCGGAGGTAGCGAAAGCCCACGCTCCAAGGGCCGCGTCGCAAGGCTGCGTGGTGATCGACAACAGCT
>JAGWUU010000237.1 GCA_028868335.1 Sphingomonadales bacterium
GATGTCGATTACCTGCTCAAGATCGTGGTGCGCGACATTGCGCACTACGATCGCATCTACCGCAAGCTGATCGCAGCCGTACCCGACCTGGCTGATGTCAGTTCAAGCTTTTCGATGGAGCGGATGAAGGCAACAACCGCCCTGCCCCGCCCGAGTTAACCGAGCGGCGCCAACAGGTCATCGTGCGCGGGAAAGTTCATCGCACAGGCGGCGATGAAACGGTCCACCCCGGCCATGTCGGCCAGCGGCAGGTCGGCTTCCGGCGGCTTCAGTTTCGCCGCATCGGGAAACTGACCATAGCCCGCAAAGAGGCAGTGCCACGACAGCGGTGCGTAGTAGCGCTGGATACCGAGGTGCTCGATCTCGGCGTCCAGTTCTCCGCCACGGAACCAGCTTGTCATCACCGCCTTGAGATTGTCTGACAGGTGCTGGTTTTCGGCATTGGCGCGCCAGTATTCGCCGGTGCCGCGCCGGTTCATGCGGTAGTGGCAGACAATGTAGTCGCGGATACCTTCGTAGCGGGCGTGGATCGCGGCATTGAAGCTTTCCGCCCCTGCCTGCCCGAAATGATCCGCGTCGTAGGCTTCGATAAAGCCCGACAGTGTCGAATGGACAATATGCAGAGCGGTCGCCTCGAGCGGCTCGATGAAGCCCTGCGCCAGACCGATCGCCAGGCAGTTGCGCACCCATGTCCGGCGCACTTGTCCCACCTTCATCCGAAGATGCCGGGCGGTTACGTCCGCGTCGAGCAAACCGAGATGGGCGCGCAGTTCGGTTTCCGCCGCGTCGGCATCGATGAAACCGGAAGCATAGACATAGCCGTTGCCGGTGCGGTTGGTCAGCGGGATGCGCCAGGCCCAGCCGTTGCCGAGCGCGGTCGATACGGTTTCACATTCGGTCGCGCCCTCCGGCTTGGGGCTGGGCATGGCGACGGCGGCATCGTTGAACAGGTTATTGTCGAAGGATTCGAACGGCTCCCCCAACGCCTGTTGCACCAGGGTTGAACGAAAGCCCGATGCATCGATGAAGAAGTCTCCCACGATCTCCTCGCCGCCATCGGTGACAAGCGCGGCTATATCGCCGCTTTCGTGGTGACGAACCGATGCCACCCGTCGCGACAGGTGGGAGACGCCGAGCATGGCAGTGCCGTGATCGCGCAGGAATTCGCCAACGAGTTGCGCGTCGAAGTGATATCCATAGCCGACGCGGAACGGGAAGTTCTCGCCCGGCCTGGGACCCAGCCGCGCCGCGGCGAGGCGTGCCGAAAGGAAGAAGCGATCCGGGTGCGCCCAGACGTCGCGCCCCGTCCGCCGCGCGCGCGTGTTGAAGAAGAACCCCGGCGCGGTGTGGTAATCAAGCTCGCCCTGGAACGGGTGGAAATAGGAATCGAACCCCGCCGCATCCGACCAGCCGTTGAAGCGGATGCCGTTCTTGTAGGTGGCGTTGCAACGCGGCATCCATTCGGCTTCGGCGATGCCAAGCTCGTCGAAGAACGCCTTGAGTTGCGGGGTCGACCCTTCGCCGACCCCGATGATCCCGATCTCCGGGCTTTCGACCAGCGTGACGCTGGCTGCCTCGGGGCCCCAGCGGCTAGCGATCAGGCAGGCGGCCATCCATCCCGCGGTGCCGCCGCCCAGAATGACGAAGCGATGCGTGCCTTCGCTCACTTCCCCGCCTTGAACCGGATCGCCGCCCCGCCTCCCGGCGCCAGGCGCAGGGTCAGGTGATCGGCGCTGGTCAGTACGCGCTTTTCGATCGTGATCGAGTGGCGCTTTTCGCTGCGGTAGTCGGCATCGTCACCATCGCGGTAGATCTCGGCCTGATAGCGCTTGCCCGGCGTCAGGAAGTCGAGCGCGAAGGAAACGGTGCGCTCCTGCTCGTCGCCCACCGCGCCCAGATACCAGTCCTGCCCGCCGCGAACCCTGCGGGCAATGGTCACATAGTCGCCCACCTCGCCATTGAGCACGCGGGTTTCCTCCCAGTCGGTCGGCACGTCGCGGATGAACTTGAAGGCATCCATGTGCTTGGCGTAATTCTCGGGAGTGTCGGCAGCCATGACAACCGGCGAATAGAGCACGACGTAAAGCGCGAGCTGCTTGGCCTCGGTCGACAGGATCGCGCTGTTGTCGCTGCCGGTCAGGCTCAACACGCCGGGGGTGAAGTCCATCGGACCTTCGAGCATCCGGGTGAACACCAGGTTCGCCTCATGCTCGGGCGGGTTCTTTCCGGCCCAGGAATTGTACTCCATCCCGCGCGAACCCTCACGCGCCACCCAGTTGGGCAAGGTACGCTGGAGGCCAGTGCCCTTGATCGGCTCGTGGCTGTCGATGGCGATGTGATACTTCGCGGCGGTTTCGACGACGCGGGTATAGTGGTTCGCCATCCACTGCCCCTCGTGCCATTCGCGCAGCTTGGTGCCGTCGGGATCGACCCGCTCTATCTGCCCGGCATCGGTAACGTAGCCCGTCTTGACCACCATGTAGTCATGGTCGGCGGCGAACTTGAACGCGCGGTCGAGCTGGAGGTCATAGTGGCTGGCGGAACCGCCCGTCTCGTTATGGCCGATCAGCCGCACGCCCTTCTTCTTGGCATAGGCGGCCAGCATTCCGGCATCGAAGTCCTCGGTCGGCTGGGCGAAGTCCATGGCGTTGCCATTGCCGAACCAGTCGCCATCCCAGCCGACGTTCCAGCCTTCGACCAGCACCTGCGGAATGCCCTGCGCCGCGGCGAAGTCGATGTACTGCTTGACGTGCTCGTTGGTCGCGCCGTGCTTGGGACCGCGCGCCCACGACCATTCGCCCTTGATCATGTTCCACCACACCCCGACGAACTTGCCGGGCTTGAACCAGCTCACGTCACCCAGCTTGTTGGGCTCGTTGAGGTTGAGCATCAGGTGGCTCATGTAGATGCCGGGGGCGTCGTCGGCAATGATCAGGGTACGCCATGGCGTGTTCCACGCGCCGGTCTTGACCACCTTCGGCCGTCCCGCGCCGGGCGTAAGCATGGCGTGGAGAACATTGCCCGATGGCCCATGGGCGACCGTCATTCCCGAGAAATCGACCAGCGCAGCCTCGTGCAGGGCGACGTGGGTTCCGTCCGCCAGCTTGATCGTTACCGGCGTATCGGCGGGTCCGATCGCCGAAAGCGGCGTCTTGTTGTAGAGGTATTCCTCGCGGTTCCAGAGGAAGGCCGGCTTCCACCAGGCGGTTCCGTCACTGGCGAAGGCGAACTCGGTCAGCTCCTCGGCGATGTTGGCGCCGTGCATGTTGGGCTGATCGGGGAATTCATAACGGAAGCCCACGCCATCGTCATAGATGCGGAACTTCAGGTCATAAGCGCGCGCCAGCCCGTCGGCTTCCTTGAGGTGGACGGTCAATTCACGGTAATGGTTGCGGATCGTGTGCCATTCGCCCCACGGCTGCTGCCAGGTTTCGTCGAAATCGCGCCGATCCTGGCCGGTGATGGTCATGTGGCGATCTATCTTGGGGGCGTCGGTGAACATGAACCCCAACCGCGATTCCGCGATGATCGGCTTGCCCTTGCGCGAGACGGTGTAGGCCGCGTGCCCGTCCTGGACGATGCTGACCGAAACCGCGACCGTCCCGTCGGGCGAGGTCGCCGTGACCGGACCGGCATTCTGCGCCAGTACGGGAGAAGCAAAGACCAGCGCACAAAGCGCCGCCAGCATCCGACCAAGCCGCATCATACCATCTCCTCAATCAGCAGGGCGCCATAGGCAGGCACCGTTTCGTTCAGCATGGCCGCGTTGACCGAAGCCAGCACGGTGCCCTTTGCCTCAACCATTTCCGGCCAAGGACGTTCCCCGTTGGACAGGTTGAACAGGCACAGCACCGAATGCGTAGCGGTCGCGCGGCGCACCACCAGCAGGGCATCGTCGGCCAGCAACACCTCGAATCCTCCCAGCCGCAGCGCGGGGTTGGTCCGGCGCAGCACCAGCAGGTCGCGCGTCAGGTTGAGCAGCGAGGCCGGATCGGCCACCTGCCGGTCAACCGCGCGGTCAAGGTTCTCGGCGCCAAGCGGCAGCCACGGCTTGCCCGTGGTGAAGCCACCTTCGGCCGCCTCTTGCAGCCACGGCATCGGCGTGCGCGCACCATCGCGCGACAAGGTCAGCGGCCAGTTGGCGATTGCCTCGGGATCCTGGAGCTGCTCGAAGGGAATGTCGACCTGGGTGAGGCCCAGCTCCTCGCCCTGATAGATGATCGGGTTGCCGCGAAGCGAAGCGAGCAGCAGCACCTTGACCCGCGCAAAGATCGCGCGATCCTGGGGCGCACACCAGCGCGACAGCGCGCGCGGCGCATCATGGTTCTCGAACGCCCAGCTTGGCCAGCCCGCGCCAGCGCGATCGGGCCAATCGGCTTGTGCCTGCGCCACCAGCGCCGGAGTCAGGGCCTCGGCATAAAGGAAGTCGAAGCCATATGCACTATTCAGCCGGTGACTGCCCTTGGTGTAAAGGTGCATCTCGCGCAGGGCATCGGCACCGCCAACCTCGGCCATGGTAAAGACCGCGTCGTAATCGTCGGTCAACGCGCGAATCCTCTCGATGAAGGCGGGGATCGCGGGGTTGGACTGGTTGTACTTGCGAAGCTGGAAGTCGAACGGGCGGGTGCGCGCCGTGCCGTCGTCGGGCGCGGGCGGATTATCGCGCAACGCCGGATCATGCATCGCGAAATTGAGCGCATCGAGCCGGAAGCCATCCAC
>JAGWUU010000238.1 GCA_028868335.1 Sphingomonadales bacterium
GGTCTTGTCCGAAGACAGCTTGCGCATCCCGATCGCTTCGACCTTGTTGGTCGGCACGCGGAGGGTCATGCGCTCTTTTTCGAAGCGCAGGACATAGAGTTCAAGCTTCATGCCGGCGATTTCCTGCTCAAGCAGTTCCATCACCCGGCCAACGCCGTGCTTGGGATAAACGACGTAGTCACCAACATCGAAAGCGTGCGCCTTGGCCACCATGTAACGTCCTTTTAATCACCAGGACGAGCGCGTGATGCGCTGTTTCGCCGGAGATGTTCGCGGGAACCTGCGGTATTGGGGCATTAAGCCCTTGCGACCCGGTCCGATGTCCCCATCAACCGAACTTCGTCCTGCCTTTCATGTCATGGGCTGCGCTTGGGGGCAGAAAGGCTCCCGGCAGTCACGCATTATATAGGGCATCCGCAACAAAATTACCAGTCCGCAGAATCCTTCGGCCGCGCGCGGCTGAAAGGCCCGGCGTCGGGATTAGCAGAACCTGATGAAAAGCCAGCAATTGCGGGGCATTCAGCCCGGCAAGCCAGGCTTGATCAATCGCCTTCGCCGGGTTCGGGCGAGAAGAACTTCTCGAACTTGCCGTCCACCCCCTTGAAGTCGTCAGCGTCGGCTGGCGAATCTTTCTTGGCGGTGATGTTGGGCCATTCGCCCGCGTACTTGGCGTTGAGTTCGAGCCACTGTTCCAGCCCGCTTTCGGTATCGGGCAGAATCGCTTCGGCCGGGCATTCCGGTTCGCACACGCCGCAATCGATGCATTCGGCGGGGTTGATCACCAGCATGTTTTCGCCCTCGTAGAAGCAGTCTACCGGGCAGACCTCGACGCAATCCATGTACTTGCACTTGATGCAGGCGTCGGTGACGACATAGGTCATGGCAGTTCGGTTCCCTCAGGGGTTGGCTTTGCGCCAGCTATGGGATTTGCGCTGCCTTCGTCAAGCACCCGGTAGCATGATTGCGCTTCGACTGCCGGACCGCGCCGGGCAGGAACGGCCAGCAGCTCGATGATCCGGACGCCGTGCGGCGCTGGCAGAACCATCACATCGCCAACATTTACCGGGTGCGCGGCCCGCTCGATCCGCCGCCCGTTGACCCGCATGTGACCCTCCGCGACGAGCGCCTGCGCCGCACCGCGGGTCTTGGCGAGCCGCAGAAACCACAGCAAACGGTCGACCCGCATCAGCGGACCAGTTCGGCCAGCGCGGCAAAGGCGCCGCCGGGTTGAGCGTTTTGCACCGGCTCGGCTTCAACGGCGCGGCGCCGTGGTCGCCAGCGCCACAACGGCGGGCGCGGCGGACCGAATGCGCCAGCGGCCAGCGGTCGCGGCACACTGGCGGTAAATCCGCCAAGCCGCAGCAGAAAGGCATAACTCAGGGTCGAAAGCCCGGTCGACACGGCCAGCGCAGGATCTAGGGCAAATGGCTTGCCCTGCGCGGCGACCCTTGCGCCGTGGGCGTCGCGCAACAGTTTCTCGCAAAGATCGATCCGCATCGCCTGCTTGCCGAGCCTGCGATAGCCGGGCGGGACGGGAGCCTTGCCGGGCAGCGCGACCACCGCAGGCATGCCGGGCACCGGCGCTGGCATTGCGATCCCCCGCGCCGCGAGCAGGATGCGCCACGCCGTCAGCGCGGCGGGCTTGAGCATGGACGGTACGAACAGGTCGAGCGCGCCGACCTGGACCCCAAGGCGCCGGAGCCGATCGCGCTGTTCCTTGTGCAGGCGGTCGATCCCCGATTCGGCCCGTTCCAGCACACCGCCAGCTTCGACAAGGCGGATCAACAGCGCCCGCAGCTCCGGGCCGGAGGCTGCATCGCGCGATGCGGCCTCAAGCTTGTGCAGCGCGGCAAGGGGAGCCAGCTCGCGATCGAGCCAATCGGAAAGTGCCGCCTCCACCGCCTCACGTTGGGCACGGCCGAGCGCATCGAGCGCGGACTCACCGGCGACAGCGGGCGTAAGCACGCTTCGCCCCGGGGTCAGGCGGGCGATGGGCTCGTCGTCCCACCGCAGCACGGCGCCGTCGATGGTCAGCGCGGAATCGCCGGCGGCAACTTGCGCGAGAAGCAGACGCGCGCGCTCGGCCAGCAGCGCAGGGAGATGACGCTCGGCGGCGGCGAGCAGCAGCTTGCGGTCGGCAAGACGGGCCTGCGGGTCGACGCGGAAGCGGAACCCGGCGATGTGGCCGATGTGCTCGCCATCGACCAGCACCTCGTCGTCCTCGATCCGCACCGGCAGGAGCGCGGCATCGGGGCCGAGCTTCTTCATCAGCACTGCCGTCCGCCTGTTGACGAAGCGTTCGGTCAGGCGGGCATGCAGCGCGTCGGACAGTCTGGCCTCGACCGCGCGGGCGCGGGCCGCCATTTCCTCGCGCGCCAGAACCCAGTCGGGCCGCTGGGCGATATAGGCCCATGACCGGATCGCCGCGATCCGCATCTGCAGCGTGTCGATGTCGCCGCCCGGCTTGTCGAGTTCCGCGATGGCATGGGCAACATAGTCGCCGCCAAGCTGCCCCTCGCGCAGGTCCTGCCACAGCCGCGTCACGAACCGCGCGTGGGTATCGACCCCGGCCGCGCGGAAATCGGGGAGCGAGCAGACCTCCCAAAAGCGCCGGACGCGCGCGGGTCCGCGCACCGTATCGGCGATGGCCGCATCGGTGGAGAGGTGCTTAAGGACGGCCAGGTCTATGGCCTCTGGCGCGGGAGCCAGTTCGGGCCGTTCGGGCTTGCGTTCGAGATCGGCGATCAGCGCGGCCAGGCTTTCGAAGCGCGGTTCGGCCTCTCGCCAATGGAGCCGGGTCAGCGGCGCGAAGCGGTGTTCCTCGATCGCATAGACTTCATCGGCGGTAAATTCGGCATCGTGGCTGCCGCTGCCGGCCAGGGGGCCGAAGGTTCCATCGCGCTGGTGACGCCCGGCGCGCCCGGCGATCTGGGCCATCTCCGCCGTGGTCAGGCGGCGCTGCCGCACCCCGTCGAACTTGGACAGCCCGGCAAAGGCGACATGGTCGATGTCTAGGTTGAGACCCATGCCGATCGCATCGGTGGCGACAAGGTAGTCCACCTCGCCCGACTGGTAGAGGGCGACCTGCTTGTTGCGGGTTTCGGGCGAAAGCGCGCCCATCACCACCGCCGCACCGCCGCGGAACCGCCGGAGCATTTCGGCCACGGCGTAAACCTGCTCGGCAGAGAAGGCGACGATCGCGCTGCGCGGCGGGATCCGGCTGAGTTTGCGCGCGCCGCTGTGGCGCAGGGTCGAGAAGCGCGGCCGGCTGACGATCTCTGCCTCGGGCAAAAGCGCGCGCACCAGCGGCTCCATCGTTGCCGAGCCGAGGATCATCGTTTCCTCGCGCCCGCGCGCATGGAGCAGCCGGTCGGTGAAGATGTGGCCGCGCTCGCGGTCGGCGCCGAGTTGGGCCTCATCCAGCGCGACAAAGGCGAGGTCGGCATCGACCGGCATGGCCTCGGCGGTGCAGAGCAGCCAGCGCGCGTCCCTTGGCTCGATCCGCTCCTCGCCGGTGATCAGCGCGACCCGGTCGGCGCCCTTGAGCGCACAAACCCGGTCATAGACCTCGCGGGCGAGCAGCCGGAGCGGAAAGCCGATCGCCCCCGACGAATGCGCGCACAGGCGCTCGATCGCGAGGTGGGTCTTGCCTGTATTGGTCGGTCCAAGCACCGCCTTGATGCGGCTGTCCGACGGGCGGGCGGAACGCTGTGCCATTACCGGGCCAATCTGGCAGCGGCCATGCCGCCCCGCAAGGCCCGCGCGGATGATCGTCCCCCGCGCAATCGCGGGCCGCTTAGCCAAAGATTAACTATCCCCGGTGCAGAAAGGCGCTGATTTTCGAGGCAATCGGGGGCGATCACAGGTGTTCACGGCGCGGGCGATGCCGCAAGATGGCCATGGCGACCTTCGGGTCGGGACTGGTCCGCTGGCGCAGCCCATCCGCGCCGGGGCCGTTGCCGAGGGATATGGCCTAGCCGCGCGGCTGCGCATCCTCCGCGATCGCCTGCTCGACACGCTGACCGGCCCCGACTGGGCGCCGGACCTCGCCGAGGACATTGGCAGCGCCCGCTGGTTTCGCGGACTCGGCACGTTGCTCGGGTTGAGCGCCCTCGCAGTGGCGACGTGGCCGGATCACAGTGCCATCACGGCCGCGCCAGCGATGCCGATCGACGCTGCCGCGCGCGACGAATTCCGCAGCCAGACCATCCAGCCGCTTGCCCTCGGGTCCGATACCGGCCGCCGCATGCGGGCGACCAGCGCGGTCGTCCCGCTGGCAGGCGTGGCCGAACGCAGCACCCAGCAACTTACCGCGACGCTCGGCCAGGGCGACAGCTTCTCGCGGATGCTGGAGCGGGCCGGGGTCGGCGGCGGCGATGCGGCGCAGGTCGAGCGGCTGGTTGCCGGGGTGATTTCCCCGTCGCAGATCGTGCCGGGTACGCAGGTCGACATCACCCTCGGCAAGCAGGCGCAGGGCAATGGGCTTCGCCCGCTTGACCATCTGTCATTCCGCGCGCGCTTCGATCTCGACCTGTCGGTGGTTCGCGGCAACGGAGGACTGGTGCTTCAGCAGCACCCCCTGCGCGTCGACACAACCCCGCTGCGGATCCGCGGCACGGTGGGGAGCAGCATCTACCTGTCGGCCCGCGCGGCGGGTGCTCCGATCGAGGCGATCCAGCAATACCTCCAGGTGATCGACCA
>JAGWUU010000239.1 GCA_028868335.1 Sphingomonadales bacterium
GGGAACATCCGGCAGTTGACGTTGGCCTTGACCGTCTGGGGCAGGGCGTTGAGCGCATGGCCGCCCTGCACCATCGTCGCGACGCAGGTAGTGCGCAGCATCGAATGGAGCGAGCGGTCCTGGTTGACCACCGCTTCCGCCGCGCTGTCCGCCGGATTGGCGGCGAGCGCGACCATCGCCTTGCCCATCGCATCGGGGCGCATCGCCCCCGACTTGGCGAAGAACGCGCGGGTGGTGTCGTTGAACTCCAGCGGGAACTCGTGATCGCGGATCTTCAGCAGCGCCTCGTCCATCGCGTAGATCGCGTTGTCGCGGATCGGGGCAGAACTGTGCCCGCCGGGGTTGGTCGATGTGAGGGTGAAGTCCTGATAAGCCTTCTCGCCGACCTGGGTGGTCTGGACCAACAGTTTGCCGTGGCCATCGGTGCGCCCGCCGCCGCCTTCGTTGAGCGCGAACTCGGCGTCGATCTGCGCCCGGCGGTTCTTGGAGAGCCACTCGGCCCCGTTGAACGCACCAGAGGTTTCCTCGCCGCAGGTCAGCGCCAGCTTGATCGTGCGCCTGGGCTTGTAGCCGGACTTGGCGAAGCGGATCAGCGTGTCGGTCCAGATCGACGCCTGTGCCTTGTCGTCGGTCGTGCCGCGGCCATAGAAGTAGCCGTTCTCCTCGATCAGGGTGAAGGGATCGCGGGTCCAGTCGGAGCGCTTGGCCTCGACCACGTCGATATGGGCGAGCAGCAGCATCGGCTTCAATTTCTTGTCGGTGCCGGGATAGACCGCCACCAGCCCGCCGTCCTTGGGGTGGTCGGAAGTGTAGAATACCTCTACCTGCTCGTTTTTCAGCCCCGCCGCCTTGAGCCGCGCGGCCATGCGCTGCGCGGCGATGGTGCAGGAACCATCGCTCAGTTCGGTGTTGGTTTCGACCAGTTCCTTGTAGAGTCCGCGAAATTCGGCCTGATCCGGTCGGAGCGGCGCGGTCTGCGCCTGGGCGGTCGCTGCGCCTGCCAAAAGTCCCGCACCCACGGCCAATCCGACCATTCGCTTCATCGCTGCCTCCCTTGTTGCTGAAAGGCACAGTCAAGCAGGATTTGCCTGTGGATGGAAGGGGGCGGAACGGGTTTTGTTTTGGGGTGTCGGTCCCTATATGATCGCCATGTCCGAGACACCCGAAAACACCCCTATCGCCGGCACCTATGGCGCAGATTCGATCAAGGTCCTCAAGGGCCTCGACGCGGTACGCAAACGCCCCGGCATGTACATTGGCGATACCGACGACGGATCGGGCCTGCACCACATGGTTTTCGAGGTGTCGGACAACGCGATCGACGAGGCGTTGGCCGGGCATTGCGACCTGGTGCTGATCGAGCTTAACCCCGATGGGTCAGTCTCGGTCGAGGATAACGGCCGCGGCATCCCGACCGACATCCACGCCGAGGAAGGCGTTTCGGCGGCTGAGGTCATCATGACCCAGCTCCACGCCGGCGGAAAGTTCGAAAACACCAGCGAAGACAACGCCTACAAGGTTTCAGGCGGGCTTCACGGCGTCGGCGTCTCGGTGGTCAACGCGCTGTCCGAATGGCTGGAACTGACGATCTGGCGCGAGGGCAAGGAACACTGGATGAAGTTCGCCCATGGCGATGCCGTGGCCCCGCTCAAGATCACCGGCGACGCGCCGATCGCCACCGAGGGCGGGCGCAAGGGCAAGCAGAAGAACGGCACCCGCGTCACCTTCCTCGCCAGCGACGAAACCTTCAAGAACGTCACCGTCTATGACTTCGAGAAGCTGGAGCATCGCTACCGCGAGCTGGCCTTCCTCAATTCGGGGGTGCGCATCCTGCTGCGCGACAACCGGCACGAGGAGGTCAAGGAGCATGACCTGTTCTACCAGGGCGGGATCGCCGCCTTCGTGAAATACCTCGATCGCAACAAGCAGCCGCTGATCCCCGATCCGATCGCCATTTCCGCCGAAAAGGACGGCATCGGGATCGACGTCGCGCTGGAATGGAACGATTCGTACTACGAAAACGTCCTGACCTTCACCAACAACATCCCCCAGCGCGACGGCGGCACCCATCTGGCGGCATTTCGCGCCGCGCTGACGCGTTCGCTCAACAATTATGCCGAACGCACCGGCCTTCTGAAGAAGGAGAAGGTCAGCCTCTCGGGCGAGGACATGCGCGAAGGGCTGACCGCGATCGTCTCGGTCAAGCTGCCCGATCCCAAGTTCTCCAGCCAGACCAAGGACAAGCTGGTCAGCTCGGAAGTGCGCCAGCCGCTTGAGGCGCTGATGAGCGACAAGATGAGCGAATGGCTCGAGGAAAACCCGGCCAATGCCAAGGCGGTGATCCAGAAGGTCATCGACGCCGCCGCGGCCCGCGAAGCGGCGCGCAAGGCGCGCGAGCTGACCCGCCGCAAGGGGGCGATGGATATCGCCAGCCTGCCCGGCAAGCTTGCCGATTGCCAGGAACGCGATCCCGCCAAGTGCGAACTGTTCCTGGTCGAAGGCGATTCGGCGGGCGGTTCGGCCAAGCAGGGGCGTGACCGCGCGATCCAGGCGATCCTGCCCTTGAAGGGCAAGATCCTCAACGTCGAGCGCGCGCGTTTTGACCGGATCATCTCCTCGAAGGAAGTCGGCACGCTGATCCAGGCGATGGGCACGGGTATCCGCGACGAGTTCAACCTCGACAAGCTGCGCTATCACAAGATCGTGATCATGACCGACGCCGACGTTGACGGCGCGCATATCCGCACGCTGCTGCTGACCTTCTTCCACCGCCAGATGCCCGACATCATCCGCGCCGGTCACCTGTTCATCGCCCAGCCGCCGCTCTACAAGGTCGCCAAGGGCCGGTCCGAGGTTTACCTCAAGGACGGCGCGGCGCTTGATCGCTATCTGGTCGAGGCGGGGACCGCGGGCCGGGTGCTGGAAACGCCCGGCGGCGCGCGCGGCGGCAAGGAGCTTGAGGCGCTGGTCGAACATGCAATGCGGATGCGCAGCCTGATGGGCTTCGTTCCGCGCCGCTATGATCCTGCGGTGATCGAGGCGCTGGCGCTTGCCGGTGCGCTCGATCCCGATCTCGACACGGCGGGCCGCGCCGCCGCGCTCGCCCGCACTGCCGAATGGCTGGGCCGCGGCGACCGCGAGGCCAGGTGGTCGGCATCGCAGCGCAATGATGGTTCGCTGCTGATCGAACGGGTGTGGCGCGGCGTCACCGACGCCTATCCGGTTGACCATGCCTTCCTTGGTGGCGCCGAAGCGCGCAAGCTGGCCCGGCTGGCCGGGGAGCAGGCCGAAGTCTATGCCGGGGGCGCCCGCCTGATCCGCGCCGGAGCCGAGGCCGAGGTTGAGGTCGAAACCGCGAGCGAGGACGAGGACGGCGACGTTCCCGCCGCTCGTCCGGCCGCACTTGAGCCGGCGATCACGCTGCCGAGCCAGCTTCTCGACACCGTCCTTGCCGGGGGGCGTCGCGGCCTGTCGATCGCGCGTTACAAGGGATTGGGCGAAATGAACGCCGAGCAGCTGTGGGAAACCACGCTCGACCCTGACAACCGCAGCCTGCTTCAGGTCAAGGTCGAGGATGCCGACGTCACCGACGAGATCTTCACCCGCCTGATGGGCGACGTGGTCGAACCGCGCCGCGACTTCATCCAGGAAAACGCGCTGAACGTCGCCAACCTCGACGTTTAGGGATCTGGCGCCTGCCGCTCACCCATTGGCTGACTTCGTGCAGCTGGGGTGACTGGCCGGGGCGGCCTTACCCGGTTTTCGCCTCGGGAAAGAACTGCGCCACCACCTCGCGCGCAAGGCGGGCCGGGCGCAGGGTTTCGGCGTCGATGCAGCACCAGCTCGATTTGACCTCGGCAAGGATTTCCTCGCCCCGGCGGATCACGGTTTCATAGCTGGCGCGCGCGCCCTGGACCTTTTCCAGCAGGACAGTGGCGACCACATCGTCACCCAGGAAGGTCGGGCGGCGGTAGGTGATCTCGTGCTTGAGGGCGACCCACAGGTGGCGCGCCACGGCCTCGACCGGGGCAAGGCTGCGCCAGTGGTCGATCACCGCGTCCTGAACCCACTTGAGGTAGGACGCGTTGTTGACGTGGCCCATGAAGTCGATGTCGGCCGGATCGACCGCGATGGCATAGGTGTGGGGGCTGGGTCTATTCACATGTTTGTCAATAAAGGTGCGGGGCGATTATTGCCAGCCATTTGCGCCAGGCTGATGTCCTCAGGCCGCGCGCAGCCCGGAAACCGCCTTGGCGCCGCGGTCAGTGGCGGAGAGGCCGTCGAAGATTGCATCGACGATCCGCGCCAGCTTGTCGACGGTCAGGCGCGGCATGATCATCTCCATGACGCCGATGTTGACGTACACGCTGACCATCTGGTTGATCAGGCTCAGCGTCTCGTCCACCGAAAGTCCCGCGAAGTGGCCCTCCGCCATGGCCTCGCCCACGATCACCGACAGGTAGTGGTCACCAAGATCGACATAGGAACGGACCTGCTCGAAATTCTCCCGGCCCAGTTCGGCATAGGTGGCGAACAGCGCCGGATCATGTTCCCACTCGGCCTTGAGGCTGGCGAAGCGGCGGGCGAAGAATTCATACATCTTGCGCCGGGGGGCCAGGTCGCTGGCGACAACCTCCTCCATGATCGCCACCTTGGGGCGGAACCAGTATTCGGCCACCGCCTCGATCA
>JAGWUU010000013.1 GCA_028868335.1 Sphingomonadales bacterium
GACGGCGTCCGCGAACTCCAGAACCGCCGGGTGGAAATCACCTACGGTCCGGGTTCGGGCATGTAAGCAGCGGTTCACCGCAAACGATCAAGGGGCCGGAGCAATCCGGCCCCTTTTTCGTTATGATCGCCGAGAATCGAGAAGGAGCAGGACATGAGCTATCGCTGCCTGATGATCGCCACACTGGCCCTGACCGGATGCACGACACTGGGACAGGTGCCGACGCAACGCATTGCCAGCGCCGAGCTGAAGTTGGCGAACGGCGCTCCGGCGGGCACTGCCCTCATCACCGCGGCAGGCGACAAGCTGACGCTTTCCGTTGCTGCGATCGGCCTTCCCGAGGGCATGCACGGGATTCATCTTCATATGGTCGGAACGTGCGATGCACCCGGCTTTGCAACCGCGGGCGGCCACCTCAATCCGGCGGGGCATCAGCACGGCACGCTCAACCCTTCAGGAAGTCACCTTGGCGACCTGCCCAACCTGGAAATCGGCAAGGCCGGCGTCGGCGCGCTAAGCGCTCAGCTTCCAGGTACTCGCGCTGAAGTGGAGGCTGCCCTGTTCGATGCCGACGGAACTGCGCTCGTGATTCACTCCGGGCCGGACGACTACAAGACCGATCCCAGCGGCAACAGCGGAACCCGGATTGCTTGCGGCGTGATCAAGCGCAGCTAGGACCCATCCGATTCTCCGGCTCGTTCTGCAACGGAGGCTTCGGCGGCGGGAACGGTGCGATAGGCATGCACCAGCAGGGCCAGCGCAATTGGTGCCAATGCGGTCAACGCAAGGATGCCTGTGCGCAAGTCGCCGACCAGTTTGCCATCGACCACCTTCCCGGCGATGTCGGAGATTTGCCCCACCAGGTAAGGCCCAAATGACAGGCCGACCAGCGTTGTTCCAAGAAAGAACGCGGCGGTGGCAGTGCCGCGCATTCGCGGCAGGACAAGATCCTGGGTCGTCGCCGCCGCCGCGCCAAGGGCTGCAGCGCCGCAGGTTCCGGTCAGGAAATTCATCGTATAGAAGATGATCGGGTTGGACGTCGTGAAGCCGATCCAAATTGGAATTACCGGCGCCACAACGCCGAAGATCACGACGAGAATCCGCCCGGCCGGATTGCGCTGACGCAAGGCGTCAGCCACCCATCCCCCAACGATTACCCCGAGAAAACCGGCAACCGCACCGGTTCCGCCAATCACGGCCGCAAGTTCCTGCTTGGGCAAATGCAGCACCGTTTCGGCATAGGGTGCAGCCCAGAATGCGATTGCGTAGGCGACCAACGACACCAAGCCATAGCCCAGCGTTGTCGTGAGAAACGCGGGAGTGCCCCAGATCAGACGGAACGTCGTGGGGTCGGTGTGGCGCAGTGTCCCGGCCCACGAAAACACCGCATAGTACCCCAGTCCCACCGCAGCCCATTGCGGGACGTTCCCGGTAAGCCGGATCATCACCAGCGCAATCATGGCGAAGGCCGCTCCAGCGCCGAGATTGATGGCCAGCGCAGCCGGGCCGCGCCGTAGCGCACGATAGATGGTGAGCGGCGGTACGATCGTCGAGAGATCGTCCAGGAAATCTGCAAATGGGTGCGCCGAACCGGACTTTGACACACCGTCCATGGCACCCCGCACCGGCTCACGAAGTGTCGAAACCCACATGGCCAGGAACAACCCCGGTAATCCGACGACAAGAAACGCGGCTTGCCACCCGACCAGTCCAAACGGACCGCCACCGGGATAGGCGGCATTCCACCATTGCCCGATCCGAGCACCGATCAGCAGCGATACGCCCCCTCCCAGATACAGCCCCGAGGAATATATCGCGAGGGCAGTGGCGCGCTGACGGCGGGGGAAATAGTCCGAGATCAGCGAATAGGCTGTCGGGCTTGCGGTCGCCTCACCCACTCCTACTCCCATCCGCGCAAGGGACAGGGTAAACTGGTTGCGCGCGAAGCCCGAAAACACAGTCATCGTCGACCACAGGGCAAGCCCCAGGCCGAGCAGGCGCACCCTGCGCCAGTTGTCGGCAAGGCGTCCCAGTGGAATGCCGAACAGGGCATAGAACACCGCAAACGCGGCGCCGCCCAGAAACCCCACATCACTATCGGTGAGCCCAAGATCCTTCTTGATGTCCACCGCAAGAATGCTGACGATCTGCCGGTCGATGAAGTTCAGCACGTAAACCAGAACCAGCATCGCAAGGACGTACCAGGCATAGGGCTGCGCCCGTTCCTGTGACGCCGGCGAAGGCAATTCGTCGGGCACCGATCATCCCCCTTCCATCAGGCTGAAGCGTAGCGCGTATTGTCGTCTATCCCGGCCTTGGCGAAGCCTTCGCGCCGCAGCCTGCAGCTATCGCAACGGCCACAGGCCCGGCCTTCCGCATCAGGATCATAGCACGACCAGCTCATCGCCGGATCGAGGCCGAGCCGCGCGCATTCCCTTGCAATGTCAGCCTTGCCGAGATGCTGCAGCGGCGCGTGGATGGAGAACGCCTCGCCCTCGGCCCCGGCTTTGGTTGCGAGTTCCGCCAGCTTTTCAAATCCGGAGATGAATTCCGGGCGACAATCGGGATAGCCCGAATAGTCGAGCGCATTGACGCCTATGAAGATGTCACGCGCGCCGATCGCCTCGGCCCAGGCCAGTGTCAGCGACAGGAACACCAGATTGCGCGCCGGCACGTAGGTCACCGGAATATCGACGCCGACCCCGTCCTTGGGAACGGGTATGTCCGCGGTCAGGGCCGATCCGCCGAACTGGCGCAGGTCAAGCGGCAGAACGACATGACGCCCAACCCCAAGGCGAGCAGCGATCCGGCGCGCGCAATCCAGCTCTATCCGGTGGCGCTGGTTATAGTCGATCGTCAGCGCATTGAGCGCAAAGCCCGCCTCTTGCGCGAGGGCTGCGGTCACCATCGAATCGAGTCCGCCCGACAACAGCACCACAGCGGGGCGGCGCGCCCGGTCTTGTCCTTCCTGCATGCCCAGCGGGCTAACCCGCCCGGTGCAGCAAAGCAACCGCGGTCAGTTCGAACAATCTCCCACCCGGCGGGCTTCGGCCGTGAATTCAAAGGGCAATCCCTGGGCGATGCCCTGGCTGTCGATCTGCACCAGCCGATTTGATTCGCGCCGGATATGCGTCCGTCCGTAACCGTGTCCGCGGCAGGTGTACTGAACCGTCACGTCGCTGGCGCCGTCCTGCACAACGAAGCGTTCGCAGGATGCGGACTGGTGGCGCAACTGGATGAAGCGTCGGCCACTGTCGATGCACATCCGTTGCGGCACGCTGCCCGTATCGCGCAGACGCACTTCCCAACTCCCCGATTCAATCTGATCGAGCATGCCGAGATTCTGGCCCCCGCCCGCGGCAGGAGCGGCAAATGCGATAACGGCGGCCGTTCCGACCGCGGCCATACGCAGAAGTTTCTTCTCCACCGTACAAGTTCCCATCGATCGCACGCCCACCGCAAAATGGGGCGAACCGTTCAAGTTACTTGTATCATGCCGACGATGCGCGGCCAAGCGTGCATTTTGGTCGACGAATTGAGCGGGCTAGCCCGGAATCTCGAACAGTCGCGAACAGAAAGCACAATCGACGACGATCACGCCCGACTCATTGCGCATCTCGGCACGATCCGCCTCGGGGAATTTGGCGATCACCGCCGCGTAGTGATCGACGCTGCAACGGCACCCCCGGCTGAGCGGTTGCCCAACCTCGACGCGCACCTCGTCCTCCTCGTGGAACAGCCGCCACACCAGCGCTTCGAGCGACAGATCGGGGTCGACCAGTTCGTCATGGCGGATTGATCCGGCCAGGGCGGCAACGTGTTCCCATTCGGGATGGTCCATCCGAACGTGCAACCGCTCGCGCCCCTCCTCCCCCTCGGCAAGATGCTGGACGAGGAAACCCCCGGCAATGCAGCCCTGGGCATCGCTGCGCACCCTCACACGAATCAACGTCGGTACCTGTTCGCTTTGGGCGAAATAGCTTTCGCAGGCCTGGGCGATCGAATCCCCCTCAAGCGGCACAATCCCCTGATAGCGCTGGCCGCTGCTCGCCATATCGAAGGTGATCGCCAGATAGCCCCGGCCGAACAGTGCGTAGAGCGATGGATTGGCGCCGAGCATCGCAAGCCGTTCTTCATCGAAGCGCACGTAACCGCGCAGTTCGCCGCCGCGATAATCGCAGACCAGCAGATCGACCACGCCAGCCTCGGTCTGTGCCTGCATGGTCAACTGGCCATCATCGTCCTTGAGAAGCGACCCGATCAGCGCAGTCACGACCAGAGCCTCGGCCAGCAGATGCCTGATCGCCGCCGGATAGGCGTGGGCCGAAAGCACAGTGTCGAGGACCGGGCCGAGCCGCACCACCCGACCGCGCGCATGGCGCGACGGGATGGTGAAGCCCATCACCCGATCATAGCCGGTTTCGCCCTCGGCAATGTGTTCCGGGGAACTCACAGTTGCCCGAGCACCCAGCGCAGCACCGATTTCTGGGCATGGATGCGGTTCTCCGCCTCGTCCCAGACCACGGACTGGCGCCCGTCGATCACCGCGTCGGTCACCTCTTCGCCCCGGTGCGCGGGGAGGCAGTGGAGAAACAGCGCGTCGGGCCTGGCCGCGGCCATCAGTTGCTCGTTGACCTGATAGGGCGTCATCGCCGCGATCCGCGCCTCTGCGCCGCTTTGCCCCATCGAGATCCAGGTATCGGTGACAACGACATCAGCCCCCGCCACCGCCTCGCGCGCATCGCGATGCACGGTGATCTTGCTGCCGCGCGAGCGGGCGACGTCGACATAGGCGGGATCGGCGTCATAGCCCTCGGGCACGCCGATGCGGACATTGAAGCCCAGCAGCCCCGCTGCTTCGACAGTCGAACTCAGCACGTTGTTGCCATCGCCCAGCCAGGCGACTTCCAGTCCGGGCAGGGCCTTGCCGTGTTCAACGATCGTCAGCAGATCGGCGACAATCTGGCACGGATGCGAAGCATCGGTCAGGCCGTTGACAACTGGCACGGTAGCGTGGGCGGCCAACTCCTCGATCTTGGCGTGATCGTCGGTGCGGATCATGATCGCATCGACCATCCGGCTAAGCACGCGAGCGGTGTCGGCGACGGTTTCCCCCCGACCGAGCTGGGTCGTGCCCGCTTCCAGCACGATCGCGCTGCCGCCAAGCTGGCGCATCGCCATGTCAAACGAAACGCGAGTGCGGGTCGAGTTCTTCTCGAAGATCATCGCAAGCACATGGCCGGCGAGCGGCGCGTCAGCGTCGGGGCGCCCTTTGGGCCAGCCCAGGCGCGCCGTCTTGCGCTCCTGGGCATCGCCAAGCATCGCGGCGAGGGCATCGCCACCAGCATCGGACAGGTCGAGAAAGTGCCGGGTCATTTATCCGCAGGCTCCGTGGGGAAGCTGGCCGCGCCGGCCGAAAGCTTCTCGAAGAATTCGTCGATATGGCTGTCGTCGATCACCAGCGGCGGAACGAGGCGCAGGGTGTTGTCCCCGGCGGCAACGGTCAGCAACTGGTGGTTGTCGCGCAGGTGCGCCACGAATCCGCGGCTTTCCTGCTTCATCTTGATGCCGAGCATCAGGCCCTTGCCACGGACCAGCTCGAACAGGTCAGGGTAGTTGCCGATGAACTGTTCGAGCCGGCTGCGCAGGCGTTCCGACTTGGCGCGGACTTCGGCCAGGAACTCCTCGTTGGCGACGGCATCAAGCACCGCCTCGCCCGCCGCCATGGCCAGCGGGTTGCCGCCATAGGTCGATCCGTGCGTGCCGATCACCATGCCGCGCGCGGCCTTTTCGGTGGCGAGGCAGGCGCCGATCGGGAAGCCGCCGCCCAGCCCCTTGGCCGTGGCCAGCACGTCGGGCACGATCCCGTACTGCTCATAGGCATAGAGCGTGCCCGAACGCGCGACCCCGCACTGCACCTCGTCGAGCGCCAACAACAGGTCGTGCTCATCGGCCAGCGCGCGCAGGCCCTTCATGAACGCGTCGGTTGCCGGGCGGATCCCGCCCTCACCCTGAACCGGCTCGACCAGGAAGCCCGCGGTGTTCGGGCCGATCGCTGCCTTCGCGCCTTCGAGATCGTCGAAATCGACGTACTTGAAGCCGGGCAGGAGCGGCATGAAGCCCTTGTGCATCTTCTCCTGGTTCGAGGCGCTGATGGTCGCCATCGTCCGGCCGTGGAAGGCATTCTTGAAGGTGATGATCTCGAACCGGTGATCGTTGCCCTCGTGCTGGTGATAGGCACGCACGGTCTTGATCGCGCATTCGACGGCCTCGGCGCCCGAGTTGGTGAAGAACACCGTATCGGCGAAGGTCAGGTCGACCAGCCGCTTGGCCAGGTGTTCACCCTGCGGGCTGCCGTAGAGGTTCGACACGTGCATCAGCGTTTCCGCCTGCTTCTGGATCGCCCCGATCAGGCCGGGGTGCGAATGGCCCAGCAGGTTGACCGCGATGCCCGCGGCAAAGTCCAGATAGCGTCGGCCATCTTCCCCGATCAGGTGGCAGTGTTCACCGCGCACCGGGCGAAAGCCACAGCGGGGATAGACTGGCATCAGCGGGGTAATCGACATTGGACTGGTCCTTCCGGTTCCGGCGGGATGGAAAACGACAAATGGCGGCCCGCCGGGGCCGCCATCCGTTGCTGTTTAAGCTGTCAACGCACCCCGGTCAAACCGGGATGAAACCCACGCAGGCTTTAGCCCTGCGACGGTTGCAGGTTGACCGCCGAATACTTGCCTCGTCGATCGACTTCGATGTCGAACTCCAGCCGGTCACCTTCATTGAGGCCCTGCATGCCGGAACGCTCGACAGCGCTGATGTGGACGAATGCGTCAGGCTGGCCATCATCACGGGTGATGAAGCCGAAGCCCTTCATGGCGTTGAAGAACTTGACCGTACCGGTCGCGCGCTCGCCGGTAAGCTGACGCTGCGGAGCCTCGGGGCGCTTGGCCACCGGGATCACGTCGCCGACCACTTCGAGGTCGCTGGCGGAAACCTTGCCGCCGCGATCGACCAGGGTGAACTTGAGCTGCTGCCCTTCGGCCAGACCTTCAAGCCCGGCGCGCTCAACCGCGCTGATGTGGACGAACACGTCCTCGCCGCCGTCATCGCGCTGGATGAAGCCGAAGCCCTTGCCACCGTTGAAGAACTTTACGACGCCGGTGCCTTCACCAACGACCTGGGCCGGCATACCGCCGCCGCCACCGCCGCCACCGCGCGGGCCGCCGCCAAAACCGCCGCCACGCGGACCGCCGCCGAAGCCGCCGCGATCACCGCCGCCAAAACCGCCGCGGCCACCACCACCGCCGCCACCGCCGAAACGGTCGCCGCCGCCAAAGCGGTCACCACCGCCGAAACGGTCGCCGCCGCCAGCAAACGGATCGAAACTGTCTTCGCCAAAACCGTCCCGCTTGTCACGGCCCCGGCCGCGACGTCCTCTGTCAAAACCCATAAACTCGAACGTACCTTCATCGCCCCATAAAACACGACCGGAAACGCGGACGAATCGCCCCGGACACGCATCGGGCGGCTGGTAAGCCCTCTCCTCTGCATCGTGCCTGTTAGCTCATAAACCACCGATTGGCGAATCGAATCCCGCAGGCGCGCTCGCCGCTGTCGATGTGTGACATTTTTGCAAGAAACGGCACGCACTTACCCACAGCGACGCCGCCGGGCGCACTGAACATTCTGCGCCCGCTTGCCACGACGTCGCGCACTTGGCAGAGAACCCGCGCATCGCCGCCCTTCACAATGGGCCCGACCAGCCACCCCGGAGAACACCCCGCCATGTTTCGCCCCCTGTCCGATCGCGTTTTCGCCAGCCCCCAGATTTCGCTCGACGATGTGGCCGCCGCCGCTGGCCAGGGGATTGGCCTGATCGTCAACAACCGCCCGGAAGGCGAAAGCGAGGACCAGGTTTCCGGAGCGCAGATCGAGGCTGCCGCGCGCGCCGCCGGGCTCGACTATCTGGCTATTCCCGTGACCCATGCGGGATTTTCCGAAGCGCAGGTCAAGGCCATGGCCGCCGCGCTGGCCGGGACCGACAAACCGGTACTAGCCTATTGCCGGTCGGGCACCCGCTCGACCCTGCTGTGGGCGCTGGCCGAAGCGAGCCGCGGCAAGAGCCCCCACGCGCTGAGTGCTGCCGCCGCGCAGGCCGGGTACGATGTTTCTCCCGTGCGGGCGCTGATGGACATGCTGGCCGCCAATGTCGGCTAACTCGGCCCTGCTTGTCGAACTCGCCAAGTTCGTCGCCTCGCTCGTCGCGATCCTGGCGGTAAGCTGGCTCGTCGCACGGATGAAGCTGGGCAACGACGTGCGCCTGCGCAACGAGGCGGAGGCGGCTGACCTCGCCCGGATCGCTCTGTGCGGGTTCGAACCGGCCGAGATCGTGCTCGACCGCGCCGGGATTGGCGCCTTGTTGCGCGATGCCGGGGGCCGGGTGCTGTTGCTGCGCCGCCACGGCGCGCAATTCGCCGCGCGAATCCTGGATACCCACGCCCATGCCCGGCTCGACCGGACGTTCCTGACCGTCGGCACCGATGACCGCCATTTCGGCACGGTCACGCTCGACCTTGGCGACCAGGCCCAGCTTTGGGCCAGCAGCCTGCGCCGGCTGGGGGCCTGAACCATGCCGACGCTGAGCCCTGTGGACTATGCGGTCCCGTTCTTCATCCTGCTGATCCTGATCGAGATCGCCTGGGCCCGGCGCGCCGCGCCCGACGCCTACGAACCGGGTGATACCCTTACCTCGCTGGCGCTTGGACTGGGCAGCACGGTAATCAACGCGCTGCTGGCCGGAGCGGTGACGGCCCTGGCCATGGCGCTCTATCGCTTTCGCCTGGTCGAGATCGGCTGGGCCTGGTGGGCGTGGATCGCCTGCTTTGTGCTCGACGATTTCAACTACTACGTCGCCCACCGCATCGGACACCGCAGCCGCTGGTTCTGGGCGAGCCACGTCAACCACCATTCGAGCCAGCACTACAATCTGTCGACCGCGCTGCGCCAGACCTGGACCGGCTTTCCCGCAGTGTCCTTCGCCTTCCGCATCTGGCCAGCGCTTGTCGGGTTCCATCCGGCGATGATCGCCACGGTCGGTGCGATCAACCTGGTCTATCAGTTCTGGATTCATACCGAGGCGATCCGGCGCCTGCCGCGCTGGTTCGAAAAGGTGATGAACACGCCCTCGCACCACCGCGTCCACCATGCGATCAATCCGGTGTACCTCGACCGCAACTATGCCGGGGTGTTCATCGTCTGGGATCGCTGGCTCGGCACCTTCGAACCGGAGCGCGATGACGTGCAGATCCGCTATGGCATCGTGCGCCAGCTTGGCACCTTCAACCTGATGTGGTCGGTGTTCCACGAATGGGTCGGGATCGCGAAGGACGTGCGGAGCGCGCCGTGGCGCGCCAAATGGAGCTACCTTTTCCGCGAGCCCGGCTGGACCCACGATGGCAGCCGCGACACCAGCGACATGATCCGCGCGCGGTGGCAGGCGATGCAACCCCCGAACGCAGATTAGGGTTGTCACCCTAGAAACGTTCGCATAAGCGCCTTCCCGTCAGGGAGAGACGCACATGGATCAGTTCGACGTAATCGTCATTGGCGGCGGCAGCGCCGGAAGCGCGGTCGCCGCGCGGCTCAGCGAGGATGGCCGCCGCAGGGTTTGCCTGCTGGAAGCGGGCGGGACCAACGACAATTTCCGCATCAAGACTCCGGGCATGATGGTCTCGCTGCCCAAGGCGGCGAACTGGGCCTTCGAGACTGAGCCGATGGCAGGCCTCAATGGCCGCCGCGGATACCAGCCGCGCGGGCGCGGCCTCGGCGGATCGAGCGCGATCAACGCCATGCTCTATGTTCGCGGCAACGCCTGGGACTATGACAACTGGGCCGCACTCGGCTGCACCGGCTGGAGCTATCAGGACGTCCTCCCCTACTTCAAACGGGCCGAGAGCAACGAGCGCGGCGCGGACGCCTTTCACGGCGGCGGCGGCCCGCTGTCGGTCAGCGACCAGCATTGGCCGTCTCCCGCCAGTCGCGCCTTTGTCGACGCAGCGGCCGAACTGCAATTGCCGCGCAATCCCGATTTCAACGGGGCGAAGCAGGGCGGGTTCGGGCTTTACCAGGTGACCCAGCGCAACGGCGAACGCTGGTCGGCGGCGCGCGCCTATGTCGAACCGGCGCGGAACCGGCCCAACCTTGCGGTCCGTACAGGCGTATTGGTCGAGAAGATCGAGATCGAGAACGGCCGCGCGACCGGGGTGACAATCCGACGCGGCACACGGCGCGAAACCCTGTGCGCCACCGGCGGGGTCGTGCTCAGCGCCGGTGCCTTCGGCAGTCCGCACCTGCTGATGCTGTCAGGCGTCGGCCCGGCGGTGCATCTGGCGGAACACGGGATCGCCGTGGCGCGCGATTGCCCGGCGGTCGGCGCCGACCTTCAGGATCACTGCGATTTCATTATCGGTTACGAGGCGCATTCGCTCGACCTGATGGGGCTTTCGCTCAGGGGCCTGTTGCGGATGGGCAATTCGCTGGTCGAATATATCCGCCATCGCACCGGAACCATGACCACGCCCTTTGCCGAGGCGGGCGGGTTCTGGACGATCGATCCCGAGGCGCCCGCGCCCGACATCCAGTACCACTTCATTCCCGGCATCGTGCAGAACCACGGCCGCGACACGGTGCGCGAGCACGGGTTTTCGGTTCACGCCTGCGTGCTGCGCCCGGAAAGCCGGGGGTGGGTTCGGCTGCATGGCAATGATCCCGCAGCGGCTCCGGCGATCAACCCCAACTTCCTTTCGAACGAACGCGACATCGCGCTGCTGCGCAAGGCCACCCGGCTGATGCACCGCATCTGCGAAGCACCGGCGCTGGCCGTTTATGGTGGGCGCGACCGCAACCCGGTCGACTATGCCGACGATGCGGCGCTGGATGCCGCGATCCGGGCGAACGCCGATACGATCTATCACCCGGTCGGCACCTGCCGCATGGGCAGCGACGGAGACAGCGTCGTCGATCCCACGCTCAAGGCGCGCGGCGTCGATGGGCTGTGGGTGGCCGATGCATCGATCATGCCGCGACTGGTTTCAGGCAACACCAACGCGCCCTCGATCATGATCGGCGAACGCGCAGCGGATTTCATCAAGACCGCCTTGCAATAGAAAAGGGCCGGGTCACTTGCGCGACCCGGCCCCTCTCTGTGCCCGTTGCCGGTTCGCCGGTCAGAACGTCTTGCGGATGCTCATCCCGTAAGTGCGCGGCTGGCTGACCGAATAGCCGAGGCGCGCCCGCCCGCCACGTTCGCGGTCGAACGAAAGCAGCGCATGCGCGTCGAGCAGGTTGTTGACATAGACCGTCACCGTCAGCCCGGGATCCATTTCGACGCCGCCGCTGATGTTGACCAGCTCGTAGCTCGGCAGGTTGAGATCAACCGTGGTCGAAGCCGAAGCGGGTGCACCCAGGAACGGCAGGTTGTGCACGAAGGTGCGCGGGTTGTTTTCCTGGTCAGCCGGCTGGGTGTACCGATCGCCAACGTGCTGGAACGAGCCGGTGACAAAGCCCTTGGTTCCGTCCGTGATCGGGAATTCATAGCTGCCCGATGCGGTGATCTGGAACTTGGGGACGCTGGGCAGGCGATTGCCGTCGCGGATGCCGGTGGCGGCGGTCAGTGCCCCCGGCAGGGTGGTATCGAACTTCGAATCCATCACGCTGCCCGACAGCGAGAAGTTCAGCCCGTTAACCGGATTGAGCCCCACTTCGAATTCGACGCCCGCCGAGTGCGCCTTGGCGACGTTGAACACGATCCGCGACGAGCAGCTGCCGGCGTCGAGCGTCACCTGCAGATTGCTGATCTTGTTGTAGAACCCGGCGGCGTTGAAGGTGAACCCGTGGCCGTGCGCCTTCAGGCCCACTTCATAATCCCACAGCGATTCGTCCTTGTACGACTGGAACCCGCCGAACAGTGCGCGGTCGGCTGCGGTGCACAGCCCAGCGTTGAGCGGGTCGTTGACCCCGCCAAGGCGGAAGCCCTTGGCGGCTTCCGCGTTGAGCGTGATCCCGTCGCTCGCTTCGTAGCTGAGGATGAAGCGCGGCGAAACGCCATTCGACTTGGTCCGGTCGCTTTGGTTGTCGTCGTTCGAGAACAGCCCACCCGACTTGAAGGTGCGCTCTTCCTTGAAGTCATAGTAGCGCGCCCCGGCGGTTGCCTTGAAACGGTCGGTCAGGTGGTAGGTCGCCTCACCAAACACGGCATACTGCTTGATGCTGTAGGGCAGGTGCGCGTTGTAGGGCGAATCGGCCGGGAAGCCGTTGGCCACCGCCGCCGAGGTGCCGGCCCCGAGCGTAGCGTCGGTATAGGCGTCATAACCCGGGGTGGGCAGGCGCTGGTCATAGGTGCGCTTGATGTTCGAATAGAACGCACCGATCACCCATTGCAGCGGACCTTTGTCGGTCGATGCCAGGCGCACTTCCTGGCTGAAGGTATCAAGCTTGGTCGTGTCGCGCAGGTTCGAGGCAAGCTGCACGCCGGCGGCCGGGAAGCCCAGGTCGACCGAAACCGAACCGGTCAGCGCACTGGCGTCGCGGCTGACGAGGATGTCGCGGTGCGAGTAAGAGGTCACGGTGGTCAGCGCCACGCTGTCCGACAGGTCGCCTTCCAGCTTGAGGTCGGCGATCAACGTCTCGTCGCTGAACTTCTCGCGCAGCTTGAGGTACTGCTCGTTTTGCTTGAACGTATAGGCCGGAACCGTGGTGGTATCGGGATTGGCGTAAAGGTTCCAGATCTCCGACCGGTTGAAGCCGTTGCTGATCACCTTCTGGTAAACGACGCGCGGCGTAATTCGAAGGCTTTCCGTCGGTTCGAGCAGGACCGACAGGCGCCCGCCATAGCGATCGCCATCGTTGACGTTCTTGCCCGCCGCCGGGCCGATCGCGTTGATGAAGCCGGCGTAATGGGTCCAGTAGCCGACCGCGCGCGCCGCTGCCTTTTCACCCAGCGGCACGTTGACCGCGCCCTTGAGTTCGCCGCCGAGGCCGCCGCCGTCGATCTGGCTGATCCCGCCCTCCACCGTTCCTTCGGTCTTGCCGAGCTTGGGCTGGTTGGTGATGTAGCGGATCGTGCCGCCGACCGAACCCGAACCGAACAGCGTACCCTGCGGCCCGCGCAGGGTTTCGACGCGGTTGAGGTCGAACAGGTCAAGGTCCGGGGTAAACAGCGACAGCGAAATCACCGATTCGTCGAGATAGACGCCGACCTGCTCCTTAACGCCCGGCTGGTCGCGCACGACCTGCCCGGCCGACACGCCGCGCACCGAAACCTGGCTCTGGCCCGGCCCGAGGTTCTGAACGGCCAGACCCGCGACGTTGCGCGACAGGTCTTCAAGCGTCACCGCGCCAGAACGCTGGATGTCCTTGGCGGTTTGCGCATTGATCGAGAAAGGCACCTTCTGCAGGCTCTCTTCGCGCTTCGTGGCGGTGACGAGAATCTCGTTGCCGACGCCCTCCTGGGGGGCGGCGTTCTGCGCGAAGGCGGGAGTGGCAACGGCCAGTCCGGCGATGCCAGCCAACAGGACATGGCGCGTGCGAATGGTACGTGGGGAATTGGGTCGCATGATTTCCTCCAGTGTGACGGCGCGCGTCTGTCGCGGCGCTCGATGAGCGCACTGCTGGACTCTCCCGATTCGCCGGGCAAGCGGGGCCGACAGAATGTTGCGCGAATGTCAGGCCTCTGTCGCGAAATGGCCACAGTGCCGCACGGACTGGCGCGGAAAACTAACGCTCCGTCGGATAATCAGTGATTGCAGGCGAGCGCTTCGATCACGTCCTCAAGCCGGGCCGGATCGCCCAGCGCGAGGACATGGCCGTCGCTGGCGGCGTGGAGCGGTTCGCCGTTCCAGTCGCACATCGTCCCGCCCGCGCCTTCGACCACCGGGACCAGCGCGGCGTAGTCGTGCAGCTTGAGGTTGGCTTCGCAGACGATGTCGAGCTGCCCCATCGCCAGCATGGCGTAGTTGTAGCAATCCCCGCCCATGACCATGCGCTTGTGGTCGGTCCGGGCGGCCAGCGCCATGAAATGCGCGCCGTCGTGATCGTCGAAATAATGCGGCCCGGTAGTGGCGATGGCGGCATCGGCCAGGCTGGGGCAGGGACGGGTGCGAACCGGCGCGCCGTTGAAGGTGGTGGCCTGGCCCGTCGCCCCCACCCACCGCTCCTTGAGCACCGGCTGGTCGATCACCCCCAGCACTGGCCAGCCTTCCTGCACCAGCGCGATCAGCGTGCCGAAGATCGGCCGCCCGGCCATGAAGGCGGTGGTCCCGTCGATCGGATCGAGTACCCAGGTCCGGCCCGAATCGCCCATCTCGGCCCCGAACTCCTCGCCAAAGATCGCGTCGCGCGGGAATTCTGCCTTGATCAGCCGCCGCATCGCCTCTTCGGCGGCGCGATCGGCCTCGGTCACAGGCGAACGATCATCCTTGCGCTCCGCCCCGATCCCGGTGCGGAACAAGGGCACGATCGCCTCCCGCGCGGCATCGGCCAGACGGTTGGCAAGGGTGAGTTCGGCCTCGAACGCCATCAATCGAACAGCGACGAGACCGAGCTTTCCTCGGCGATGCGGTGGATTGCCTCGCCGATCAGCGGGGCGATGGTTAGGACGCGGATCTTGTCCGAGGCGAGCGCCGCCTTGGTCGGCTGGATCGTGTCGGTGATCACCAGTTCCTTGAGCGCCGAATTGGTCACCCGCTCCACCGCCTTGCCCGACAGGACGCCGTGGGTGAGGTAGGCGGTGACGCTGGCGGCACCGCCGTCGATCAGCGCCTGGGCGGCGTTGACCAGGGTTCCGCCCGAATCGATGATGTCGTCGATCAGGATGCAGTCCTTGCCGGCAACGTCGCCGATGATGTTCATCACCTCGGACACGCCCGGTTTGTCGCGGCGCTTGTCGACGATCGCCAGCGGTGCGTTGTTGAGCCGACGGGCCAGCGCGCGAGCGCGGACCACGCCGCCGACGTCGGGCGAAACCACCATCAGGTTGGCGGCATCGCCCTGGCTGAGGATGTCAGCCGCCATCACCGGCGCGGCGTAGAGGTTGTCGGTCGGGATGTCGAAGAAGCCCTGGATCTGCCCGGCGTGAAGATCGACCGCCAGAACCCGGTCCACCCCCGCAGTGGTGATCAGGTTGGCAACCAGCTTGGCCGAGATCGGGGTGCGCGGCCCCGGCTTGCGGTCCTGCCGGGCATAACCGAAATAAGGCAGAACGGCGGTGATCCGCTTGGCCGAGGCGCGGCGCAGCGCATCGATGCAGATCAGCAGCTCCATCAGGTTGTCGTTGGCCGGCGCGGAGGTCGACTGGATCACGAAAACGTCCTCGCCGCGCACGTTCTCGTGGATCTCCACGAAAACCTCGTCGTCAGCGAAACGCCGCACGTCCGCGTTGGTCAGCGGGAGTTCGAGGTAGCCCGCGATGGCGCGCGCCAGCGGCAGGTTCGAGTTGCCAGCCAGGATCTTCATGTTGGTCGCCCTTCCCGCGCGCGATTCAGCCCTGCGCGGGCCTTAGCCAAGGACCGGCGGATTGCAAGGTGAGTCGCCCCGGAAAGGTGGGGATCAGCTCTTGTTGTGATGCTCGCCCGAAACCCAGCGGACCGTGCCCGAGCTGGCGCGCATCACCACCGATTGGGTGGTGATCAGCCCGCCCTTCATCCGCTTGACACCCTTGAGCAGCGACCCGTCGGTAACGCCGGTCGCGGCGAAGATGCAGTCGCCCTTGGCCAGTTCGTCGCGCGTGTAGATCTTGTTGAGGTCGACGATGCCCCACTTGCGCGCACGCGCCTTCTCGTCGTCGTTGCGGAATACCAGGCGGCCGTTGAACTGGCCACCGACGCAGCGCAGCGCCGCCGCGGCCAGAACGCCTTCGGGAGCACCGCCCTGCCCCATGTAGATGTCGATCGTCGTTTCCGGGTTGGTCACGGCGATCACCCCGGCAACGTCGCCGTCACCGATCAGCACCACGCCGCAGCCCAGGGCGCGCAGTTCGGCGATGAGGCTGGCATGGCGCGGCCGGTCGAGCACGCAGACGATGATCTCGTTCGGCGCAACGCCCTTCGCCGCGGCGACCGCCTTGACGTTCTCCGCCGGGCTCTTGGCAAGGTCGATGATCCCCTCGGGATAGCCGGGCCCGACCGCCAGCTTGTCCATATAGACGTCGGGCGCGTTGAGCAGGTTGCCTTCCTCGGCCACGGCCAGCACGGCCAGCGCATTGGGACCCGCCTTGGCGGTGATCGTCGTGCCTTCAAGCGGATCGAGCGCGATGTCGATCTTCGGGCCAACGCCCTGCGCCGAACCGACCTTCTCGCCGATGTAGAGCATCGGCGCCTCGTCCCGCTCACCCTCGCCGATCACCACGGTGCCGTCCATCGCCAGTTCGTTGAGCGCGGCGCGCATCGCCTCGACCGCGGCGGCATCGGCCGCCTTTTCGTCACCGCGACCGATCAGCTTCGATGCGCCGATCGCCGCCGCTTCGGTGACGCGAACCATCTCAAGCACGAGGACGCGATCGAGTACCGTGGAAACGGGGGTAGGAGTGGTCATCGGGGGCGGGCGTCCTTCATGCGTTGCATACCTATGTAGCCCCGCCGCTTAGACAGCCGCGCGCGCCTTGTCGAGTGCTGGCATTCATCGGCCATTCAGCGCGTGTGGCCCTGTCTTGGCCAAGGCTTCGACGGGGTGGTTCGCGTGACCTTTCGAACAGGTGCAGGTCCGCTCGCCGCGCTTTGTGTACTCATGTCCGTGCAGGCCATGGCCCAGACCGATCAGTCACCCGACGATCGCGTTGCGGAGGTGTTGGCCCGCGCGCACGACACCTATGGAGCGGTCGAGCCGCGCAAGACCTGCAATGGTGGCAGCGATGATGAGATCGTGGTCTGCGCCCAGACCGACAGCAGCAAGTACCGGGTCCCCTCGACCATCGACAGCGACCCTGGTTCGCGCGCAGCCCTGCGCACCGGCATGCCGAGCCCGCCGCAGCTCGACCGGGGATCGTGCAAGGGTCAGCCCGGCTGCGTCACGGGCGGCTGGGCGCCGCCGCCGATCTACTACATCAATCTCAAGGCCCTGCCGGAAGCGCCGGAGGGGTCGGAAGCGGATCAGGTCGCCAAAGGCGAGAAGGCCAGCCGCTGAGCGCCGGGGTCAGTCGCCGAGGATGTGCATGACCAGCGGCGGTTCGCTCAGGCTGTCGGAACCGCTGAGCAGGCGGACCGCTTCGCCCACCGCACTTTCCGGCCCTTCGTGCGTGACCATTGCCACCATCACCGCACTTTCGTCGGTCGCGCGACCCTTCTGGATCAGGCTCTCGATCGAAACTCCGGCATCGCGGAAGGCGGCGGTGATTTCGGCCAGTACGCCGGGGCGATCGGCAACCATCAACCGCACATAGGACCGGCCGGTGCGATGCCCGGCATCGGCGCGCGGCATTGCCTCTAGCTCGGCCACCGGGACCGAAAACGGCGCGGCGATTTCGCCCCGGGCGATGTCGATCAGATCGGCGACCACCGCGCTCGCGGTCGGCCCGTCGCCTGCACCGGCGCCCTGGAACAGCAGCCGACCGGAGAAATTGCCCTCCGCCACCACCGCGTTGGTCGCGCCATCGACATGGGCGAGCGGGTGATCGAACGGCACGAGATGCGGCTGAACCCGCTGGAACAGCACCTTGCCTTGCGGCGTCGCAACGGTTTCGGCCGTTCCGATCAGGCGGATGACATAGCCCAGCGCATCGGCCTGGGCGATGTCGGCAGCGCGCAGCCGGGTGATCCCGGCAGTATCGACGCCAGGAAAATCAAGCTCCCCGCCAAACGAGATCGCCGCCAGGATCGACAGCTTGTGCGCCGCATCGGTGCCCTCGACGTCGAAGGCCGGATCGGCCTCGGCATAGCCCTTGGCCTGGGCCTCGGCGAGGACATCGGCGAAGTCACGCCCGGTGTCCTCCATCGTCGAGAGGATGTAGTTGCAGGTGCCGTTGAGGATGCCGTAAACCCGCTCGATCTCGTTGGCCGCCGCGCCTTCGCGCAGCCCCTTGATCACCGGGATCCCGCCCGCCACCGCGGCTTCGAACTTGAGCGCGACCTTGGCCGCCTCGGCCTTGCCGGCCAGCTCCAGCCCGTGATGCGCGATCATCGCCTTGTTGGCGGTCACCAGCGCCTTGCCTGCCTCGATCGTGGTGCGCGCGCAGGCGAGGGCCGGGCCGTCCGACCCGCCGACCAGCTCGACCACGACGTCAACATCGTCACGCTCGCCCATGATCACCATGTCGTCTTCCCACTGGTAGGACGAAAGATCGACGCCGCGATCCTTGCTGCGATCGCGCGCGCCGACCACGGTGATCTGGATCGGCCGTCCGGCGCGGCGGGCGATCAGGGCGGAATTGGCCTCGACCAGGCGAATGACGCCCGCGCCCACCGTGCCGAGACCGGCAAGGGCGATGCGCAACGGTTTGGACGGCTCGGCCATGGATTCCCCTTTTCGCGATGGCGCGCCCTTAGGCAGACGGCGGGTTTGCAGCAAGCCCGAATGAAACCGCCGCTCCCGCCCGCGTGCTGGCGCGCGTGATGGCCAGCGCAGCGATATGCCTGCGTGACGCTATGGGCGCGTCCGTTCGCAGGGGCCGAGCCGCTCCATTGCGCTGCGGTAGTCGAGCGCGGCGGCTGCCCGGTCGGCCGTGGCATCGGCAATGTTGGCGGCCACGGGAAGCTGGCCCGGCAGGAAGCAGGCGAGGCGATACCACGCAAGGGTGTCGCGGGCGGGGAGTCCACCCCCTTCACCGACCAGTTCGGAAAACGATGCGCCGAAACGCGGCTCGCTCCCCGATGCCCGCGATACCGTCAGGGCTGCGGGCTCGCCATTGGCGGTGTTGAGGAATACCTGTGTTTCGCCCGCGCCCGCAAGATTACCGGGAACGTACAGCGCTTCGCGGACCCCAGTGACTTTCTGGGGGGCGTCCTTGGCGTAGAGTTCGGCCAGAATCCCCCTGATCCGCGCCTCGATCGGCGCGTCCCACAGCAGTTGGGCATCCGGCGCCACGAGCTGCAGTTCGGCGGGGCGTCCCGCCACGGGCCGCGCGAACAGCACCACGCTCTTCTTCTTGAGCGCGGGCAGCTTGCCCTTGGGATCAAGCCTGAGATCAACGAGATAGGTAAGCGCCTCGCCCAGGGCGCGGTTGCCGGCGATCAACGCCTCGGTCCGCGCCTCGACATAGGCGCGGGCCCAGCCGGGCCGCACGCCCTGTGCGCGCTCCGGCTCGAGCGCGATGACCTTGCGCACCTGGGCGCGGATCACCAGCGGCGTCGAATCCGCCAGATCGGCAAGGTCGGCATAGCTCGCCACGGGAGGAGGAGGGGCCGGGGCATGGCGCGAATCAGCCGCGGTGGCAGGGGCGGCAACCGCCCCGGATGCGACCGCAGCAGCCATCAGGATTAGTGAAAACGACAATCGATAATTACTCATCATGCCTCCGGGTAGGCCGTTTGCCTGGCACATCCGGACACAAAGTTGCCGGATTCGGCGGGATTCCACTTCGGTTTGACCGTAGCACAAGTGAATTCGGCGTTAATGGATAAAGCGTTGCGCAGGCGCTTCCTCGCCGTTAAAGCACGCGGAAGGCCGGGCCAAATAAGAAGCATGGCCCGCGATCTGGTTCAGCCGGCGCATCGGGAGCGGGCTGGGTCCCCGGATTGACCAACAGGGTGGAAAAATAAAAATTTGGGCGTGTGATGCCGTTCTGCGGACTTGCACGTCGGGTCCGGGTTTCGACCCGGTGGGATTGTTAGGAGTGATCCGTCTGAATGGCTTACGCTGACCAAGAAATGAGCGGCAATAAAATTGCCGCCTTTGTCGTCGTCGCCCTGATCCACCTGGTTGTCGGCTATGCGCTGATAACCGGCCTCGCTTACGAGGGCTTTAAGCAGGTCATGAAAAAGGTGACGACTGTCGACATCAAGAAGGACGAGCCGAAGAAAGAGCCGCCGCCGCCGCCGAAGAAGGTAGCCGCGCCGCCGATCGTCGCGCCGCCTGTGAAGATCAACGTCAACGTGGCTCCGCCGCCGATCACGGTGGTTACCACGCCGCCGCCGGTGGCTCCGGTGGTTCCGGTGATCGCGCCGCCGGCGCCGGTTCCCGCGCCCCCGCCGCCGAGGATCCAGCCCAAAAGCCCGACCCCCAAGGGTCAGCCGGGCAACTGGGCGAACTCGAACGACTATCCTTCGGGCCCGCTGCGCCGGAACGAGGAAGGCGTGACCCGCTTCCGCGTCTCGGTTGGGCCGGACGGCAGGGTCGCCAGCTGTGAAGTGACCGGGTCGAGCGGATCGAGCGAACTCGATTCGACCACCTGCTCGCTGATCAGCCGTCGCGGCCGTTTCAATCCGGCGACTGATGGTGAGGGCAACGCGGTTTCCGGTTCCTGGACCAGTTCGGTTCGCTGGCAGATTCCGAAGGATTGATTTGACGGTGCGGCCCAATCGGGACCGTTTCCCTGGTTTTTCGTTTTTGATTATAGACCTATTTCTCTTGAGAGGATTTTCGCATGGTTTTTGAACTTCTCACCGCTGCCGCCAACGCGGCCCCGCAGAACAAGTTCGGCTTCTCCGAAATGATGTTCCCGGATGGCAAGCCCAACTGGATCGCGCTGATCGTGGCCGCCATTCTGGCGATCATGTCGTTCGGTTCGTTCTTCATCCTGTTCACCAAGTGGGCCGAACAGTCGAAGATCCTCAAGCAGTACCGCGACCTGCGCGGCAGCTTCTGGCGCGCGCCCACCCTCAAGGACGGCGCCGCCAAGCTTGATAAGAACAGCGCCTGGCGCCAGATCGTCGATGACGGTCTGTCGGCCGAGGAAGCCCACGGCAAGATGGCCGACGCCATGGAAGCCCATGACTGGCTGCATGGCTCGCTGGCCCGTTCGGAAGCCTCGATCAACGCCCGCCTCGCCGGTGGTCTGCCCTTCCTCGCCACCGTCGGCGCGACCTCGCCGTTCATCGGCCTGTTCGGCACCGTCGTCGGCATCTACCGCGCCCTGATCGCGATCGGCATCGCCGGTTCGGCCTCGATCGACAAGGTCGCGGGCCCGGTCGGTGAAGCGCTGATCATGACCGCCATCGGTCTGCTCGTCGCGGTTCCCGCGGTTCTGGCCTACAACTACCTGCAGGCCCGCAACAAGCGCATCGCCGAACTGCTTCAGGGCTTCACCACCGACGTGCTGGCCTACATCAACTCGAAGGGTGCGGTTCGTCCGGCCGTGACGGCTGCTCCGGCTGCCGCCAAGCCTGCTGCGGCCCCTGCCCCGGCTGCCAAGTCGTAAGTCGCCGTCCGCGGTGTCGGCGGGATTGCCCGTCCGGCACGGCGGTCAGGTCCGGCCGAGCGGTTGCCAGGCGCAACCGTTCGGACCAACCGGAAATTACAAGGATAGGATGTAACTCATGGCGATGGCAGTTGGCGGCGCCGGCGGCGACGAAAGGCCGATGTCGGACATCAACACCACTCCCCTCGTGGACGTGATGCTGGTGCTTCTGATCATCTTCCTCATCGCGGTTCCGGTCGCGATCCAGACGATCCAGAAGCTCAAGATTCCGATCATGGT
>JAGWUU010000240.1 GCA_028868335.1 Sphingomonadales bacterium
GGGTGCCAGGCATAGCCGCATTCGATGCAAGTGACGGGATCGTCCTTGCCCAGATCGTAGAAACGGGTGCCGCACTTCGGGCAGCCGTGCTTGGCGCCCCATTCAGCCTTGACCATACAATTCCTCACATGCGTCGCCGCGGAAACCGGCAACGGAAAACTGCTAAATACGTATTGGGAGGCCAGAGTGCCAGTCCCGGCGCGGGCGCGCCTTGCCATAGTGGGCGCCCGCTGTCAAAAGCCGCGCGCATTTCTTGGTCCCTTCCCCGAAAGCCCGCTCCACAGTGTCCAGTGCCGATCCCTCTGCCATGCGCCCGCGCCGATTTCGTGCCGCAGGTCCCCTGAAGGGAACGATCCGCGTTCCTGGCGACAAGTCGATCAGCCACCGCTCGATCATGCTGGGCGCGCTGGCGGTTGGCGAGACCCGGGTGACCGGCCTGCTTGAAGGCGAAGACGTCCTTTCCACCGCCGCCGCGATGCGGGCCATGGGCGCGCAGGTCGAACGTGCCGGAGAAGGCGAATGGTCGGTGCACGGCGTTGGCGTCGGCGCGCTGCTCCAGCCGGAAACACCGCTCGACATGGGCAATTCGGGAACTTCGACGCGGCTGCTGATGGGCCTTGTTGCCAGCCACCCGATCACCACCACCTTTGTCGGCGATGCCAGTCTGTCGAAGCGGCCGATGGGCCGGGTCATCGAACCGCTGAGCCGGATGGGGGCAGCGTTCGAGGCGTCCGACGGCGGCCGCCTGCCGCTGACCGTACGCGGCGCTGCGCCTGCCGTGCCGATAGAATACCGCCTTCCGGTGGCGAGTGCCCAGGTGAAAAGCGCGGTGCTGCTCGCCGGGCTTAACACGCCGGGCATCACCACGGTCATCGAACCCGTCCCGACGCGTGACCATTCCGAACGGATGCTGCGCGGCTTCGGAGCGGACCTGACGGTCGAGGAACTCGGCGGAGAACGCATCATCCGCATTCGCGGCGAAGCGGAACTTCAGCCCCAGGTGATCGAGGTTCCGGGCGACCCATCCTCTGCGGCGTTTTTCATCGTCGCCGCGCTGGTGGTGCCGGGCAGTGAAGTGCTGATCCAGAACGTCGGCCTCAACCCCACCCGCGCCGGGATCGTCGAGGTCCTGCGCCTGATGGGCGGGAGCATCGAGGAACTGAACCGCCGCGAGGTTGGCGGCGAGCCGGTCGCCGACCTGTTGGTCCGACACTCGCACTTGCGCGGCATCGAAGTCGATCCCGCTGTCGTGCCGAGCATGGTCGATGAGTTTCCGGCGCTGTTCGTCGCGGCCAGCCTGGCCGAGGGAACCACCGTCACCACCGGGCTCGACGAACTGCGCGTCAAGGAATCCGATCGCATCACCGCAATGGCCGAGGCGCTCACCGCCGCCGGCGCGCGAGTCACCGAAACCGAAAATGGCCTGACGATCGAGGGAACGGACGGCGCAGCGCTGCGCGGCACGGCCGGTGCAATCGTCACGCACCTCGACCACCGCATCGCGATGAGCATGGCGATTGCTGGCCTTGCCAGTCGCGATGGGGTGGAGGTCGACGATACGCGGCCAATCGCGACCAGCTTTCCTGCCTTCGAGGCGCTGCTTGACGGATTGGTCCGGTGATCGACGCCGCCGCCAACGTGGTCGGCTTCATCGGCATGGCCTGCATTATCTACGCCTATGCCTATGTCACCAAAGTCGAACGGCCCAACCCGTTCATCCAGCACGGCGTCAATCTGGCGGGAGCAGTGCTGTTGACCTTCTCGCTGCTGGTCCACATGAACCTTGCATCGTTCGTGCTTGAATTCTTCTGGGCGGCAATTGCGATCTGGGGTTTGATCAAGGCCGTCCGCACGCGGCGCCCGCAATGATCATCGCGGTCGATGGCCCCACCGCCTCGGGCAAAGGCACCATTGCCAAGGCGCTCGCCGCGCACTTTGGCCTGCCGCATCTTGATACCGGGTTGCTCTACCGCGCGGTCGGGCGGCAATGCGCGCTGAACGGGGGCAACCCGGACGATCCGGCCGATGCCCTGCGTGCCGCTGCTTTTCCCGACAGCCTGCTCGCCGATCCCGAACTGCGCAGCGAGGAATCTGGCGGCCTCGCCAGCCGCGTCTCGATCCACCCGTCGGTGCGCCAGTCGCTCTACGAACGCCAGCGCGCCTTTGCCCTGCAACCGGGCGGCGCAGTACTCGACGGGCGCGACATCGGCACGGTGATTGCGCCCGAGGCCGATGTGAAGCTGTTCGTTGTCGCCTCTGTCGCGGCGCGGGCAGAACGTCGGTTTCGCGAAATGCAGGCGCAGGGTCGCAGCGTTTCGCTCGCCGAGATCGCTGCCGATCTCGAAGCGCGCGACCTGCGCGATCGCACCCGGGCCGAAGCTCCGCTTGTCGCCGCGCCCGACGCCGCGGTGCTGGACACCTCAAACCTGGACCGCGACGAGGCGATAACCGCCGCGATCGGCATTGCAGAATCGCGGCGAAACACGGAGTCACGACAAGGCACTTGACGGCGCGTCCGATTTTCATAACATGTTATATAACACGCTATGGAGAATCACGATGCGCGATGTCATGGCCGATATGGGGCCCTCGTTTCTCGGCAGCCGTCTCAAGCGGCTGGGTGAGCGGATGCAAGCCGGTGCGGCATCGGTCATCACCGACGCCGGCCTGCCGCTACAGCCGGGCCACATGGCAATCCTTGCCGCATTGCGCCCCGGCCCGCTGGCGATCGGCCAACTCGCCGAAGCGATCGGCACCAGCCAGCCCGGCGTGACGCGAACGATCGGCCAGTTGGCCAAGCTGGGCGTGGTCGAGGACGTCCGCGCTACGGACCAGCGCACGCGGCTGGTGGCCCTGACCAGCCAGGGTGCGGAAATGGCCAGTCGCGCCGCCTCGTCGATCTGGCCCCGCGTCGGCCAGGCGGCCGAGGAGCTTCTGGCCAGCACCGGGGGAGACTTCATGGCCCAGCTCACCGCGGTCGAAGCGGCGTTGGCCGAAGCATCGATCGCCCAGCGCGCCGCCCGGCTGAACCCGGCCAACCTGCGCCTGCGCGAATTCGAGGATTCGCTCGCCCGTGATTTCCACGACATCAACGCCGAGTGGATCGAAACCATGTTCGCCCTTGAAAAGACCGATCGCGAAGTGCTGGAAAACCCGCGCGAACGGATCATCGCGCCGGGCGGGGCGATCCTGTTCGTCGAAGCGCCGGGGCTCGGCGTGGTAGGGGCCTGCGCCTTGCAAAAGAGCGGCCCGAGCAGCTACGAACTAACCAAGATGGGCGTGCGTGAAACGGCGCGCGGGCTGAAGGCCGGGGAGTTCCTGCTGCAAGCGGTGATCGACCGCGCGCAGGCGATGGGCGCCGATCCGCTTTACCTCCTCACCAACCACAAGTGCGCAGCGGCGATCCACCTCTACGAAAAGCTGGGCTTCGTCCACGATGCCGGCATCATGGCGAAGTATGCGGCGCGCTATGAACGCTGCGATGTGGCGATGCTCTATCAGGCCGCCTGACCAGAGATTGTCGAGCCGGACTGGCGATGATAGGCGGCGGCCATGCGCGCCCTTCCTGTCATCGCCTTTATGGCGCTTGCCCTTGTGACCACCGGCACCGCGGCGCGTCCGCGATCACCGGGTCCGGCGCAACGGGGGTTGGCACTGGCGCAGGGGCATTGTGCGGCGTGCCACGGCGTGACGCCCAACAGTTCCTCTCCCAATCCCGAGTCGCCCACTTTCGAGGACATTGCCAATCGTCGCGGCTTGACTGCGACGACGCTCGATCGGTTCCTGCGCGATGCCCACAACTATCCTGACGCGATGAACTTCAGGCTGGAGCGCGGTCATGTCCGCGACCTTTCCGCCTATATCGTCACGCTCAAGCGCAAGGGATACAAGCCAACGATCTGACGGTGCCCGGCGGCACGTCCTCCGCCCGCCACGCGCTCCGCGCCATTCATCGCAGCGTTTCGTTCCCTTCAACCAAGTCTTAACCAGCAACAGCGACGACCGGGGAGATACCCCGGAGAATCCCCTCGATGATCGTTGCCGCCCATTTCCAGACCCTGCCTGCCGCATCGGCGACTCCGCGCGCGTCGCGGCGGCGCCTGCTGCTGGAAACCGAAGGAACGACACGCGACGTCTCGACCGCCGCCGTAAGGATTCACAACGTTTCCTCGACCGGTCTTCTGCTCGAAACAACCGTCCCCCTGTCCCCTTCGGAACGGATCGAGGTCGATCTGCCCCATGCGGGAATCACCGTTGCGCAGGTGGCGTGGAGTAACCAACCGTTCCACGGTTGCCGGTTCGATGCCCCCCTGTCCTCTGCAACGCTCAGCGCGCTGGAACTGCGGGCAACGCCGCTTCCCCTACCCGGTCCTCCGGCTGCGGACGACGAGGCCTTCGCTGCGCGCCTGCAACGGCTGCGCAAGGATCGCGGGCTGACGCTGGCAGCGATCGCCGACGTGCTCGGCGTCAGCAAGCCGACAGTCTGGGCCTGGGAACAGGGACGCTCGCGCCCCACGGCCGAACACATGAGAGGGCTTGCGCGGACCCTTGGCCTCGACGAAACCGAGCTTGCCGGAAACCGCCAGAGCGCGCGCCTGCAAGCCGTTCTCGGCCAAGCGCGCCAGCAACTTGCCGAAGCGCTGGAGATCGATCCCGCCAAGATCCGCATCATGGTTGA
>JAGWUU010000241.1 GCA_028868335.1 Sphingomonadales bacterium
ATCGACACCTCGGTTCGCACGAACTTCGATTACAGCTTTGCCGGTGGCCCAAACTTCCGGCGCCTGCCGCTTGGTCCCTGGTGGATCCGTGACGATTGCCGACTGATGGAATTGCCGCTGACCACCGTATATTCGGGAATCATGCGGGAATTGGGCGACTGGCTCTATCCGCGGTTGTGGCGGATTCCGCAGATGCGCGGCGTGCTGGCGCGCCTGAGGATCATGGAACGCATCCCCCTCACCCCGGAGGGAGTGACCCTTGATGAAGCGATCCGGGGCATCGACATTGCCCTCGACATGGGCCTGCCGGTACTGGTCTTTTCATTCCACAGCCCATCGCTGGCGCCTGGCTATACGCCCTACGTCAAGACCGAGGATGATCTCGACGCGCTGTATGACTGGTGGCGTGGGGTCTTTGCCTATCTCGGGCAGCGTCGCGTGGCGCCGACCACGGTGCGCGAAATCATCGAATCCGTCGAGCTTGCCTAATCGCCGCTCACCCGCTAACTCGCGCCCGTCCGCTCGGACGTACCCGCTTCGGGGGGTGCGGGCCTGTAGCTCAGTTGGTTAGAGCTGGCCGCTCATAACGGCTAGGTCGCGGGTTCGAGTCCTGCCGGGCCCACCAGCGGACAGATACCCCGGTCGGGGAGTAGCGCAGCCTGGTAGCGCATCTGCTTTGGGAGCAGAGGGTCGCAGGTTCGAATCCTGTCTCCCCGACCATTTTCTTCAAAGAGTTATATTCAACATCTCAGCGAAAAACCCTGAGCCGTTACGGGGCGAATTCGTGATGTGCCGCCGCCAGAGAGTTCGTCTTGGCACCACCCTCCCTAAACACCCCCACACCAAATCCAGTCGCGACCGGAATAAAGCCGAGGCGAACACGCTCAACCGCCGTGGTTGAGTACAATTTTCTGGATGGATGCGGACGTCTGCGGAACCGTCCGGAAGTGAGAATGGTAGCGGAGGAGGGACTCGAACCCCCGACACGCGGATTATGATTCCGCTGCTCTAACCGGCTGAGCTACTCCGCCCCAAAGGGTCTTGCCTCAGGGATTGCTCCGGGGCAGGCGGCGCACATAGGTTGCGGAGGGGCGGTGGTCAAGCGCGCTCTTTACCGCGAAATGGCCAGATCCCCAGCGGCTCCCAATGGGTAACGCGATAGATGTGAAGGCCAAGGCCGGAGAAGCGAAAGTCGCGCGGGAGGAGCGTCGGGCCAAGCTCCGCCTGCAACGCCCTTGCGGTCGCGCGCTCGACCTTGTTCTGGATGGTAATGTGGAGACGGGGCGGGTGCCGGTCCTGCGCGGTCAGCGCACCATGGAAGTGTTCGGCGATCGCCTCGCGCACGGCAAGCATTCCGGCGCAGCGCAGGGAAAGGGCGGTTCCCGATCCCAGGTCCATCAGTCCATCGAGCCGCGCCTCGGGCGGCGCGAATTCCCCGGCGTAACGGCCAAGAACCCGCGGCAACTCCTCGCGCAGCGACGGTGCGAAGCTGTGGAACAGCGTCACATGGGCGGCGAGGACGTTGCGTTCTGGCGGGAAATACCTGCGGCGCAGGCCATCTGCCCACCGGAACAGGTCCGCGGGCAACTCAGCGGTGACGATGAACGGCGCGGGCGACGACCCGGAGGGAGGGGAAGTGGCCACGCCCGCGCCTGAGCGTTAAACGGTTTCGGCCGCGATTGGTTCCCGCGAAAGTGCGCCAAGCAATTTTTCCGGCGCGGTTTCGCCATAGGGATCGCTATCGGCGCCGATGTCGTTGATGCCGGGTTCCTCGAACCAGTGGGTGATCTGGTTATCATCGACGATCATCGCATAGCGCCAGCTCCGCATCCCGAAGCCAACGTGGTCCTTGTTGATCAGCATGCCCATCCGGCGGGTAAAACTGCCTGAACCATCGGGGAGCAGCTTGACCTTTTCGAGGCCAAGGTTCTTGCCCCACTGGTACATGACGAAGGCGTCGTTGACCGACATGCAATAGACCTCGTCCACACCGGCGGCCTTGAACGTGTCATACAGCCGCTCGTAGTTGGGGCACTGTTCGTTGCTGCAGGTTGGGGTGAAGGCGCCGGGCAGCGAGAAGATTACGATCTTCCTGCCCGCGAATTCGTCGCGAACCTTGAAGTCCTGCCAGCGGAACGGGTTTGGCCCGCCAACCGATTCGTCGCGTACGCGGGTCTTGAGGGTAACGTCGGGAATGGTGCGTCCAAGCATCTGTGTGTCTCCTTGTTCGGCATCCGATGTAGTAGCCCTTCAGTAATTTGCAAAACCGGCAAATCTGCAAATCATGTTCGGGATATTCGATTAATTGAACGATTAAATCTCCTTGCCGAATGGCACCGTGCGGCGCATCGTGGAGTCTAGGAGAGGAGACTGCCCATGATCCGTTGCACCCCGCGCCTTACGGCGCTGCCGCTGCTGCTCGCAAGCACCGCCGCGCTTGCCCAGGCCCCGGCCGCGAACCCGGCCCTGCAACCCAAGCCAGCGAGCGCGGCAACGACGGCGCAGCAAGCTCGGGTCGCGGCATCCCTCCCCGCCGATGACGGGCGCGACAACGATTTCGCCAAGCGCGGCTTCATAGCGACGCGCAGCGATCCGCTGATCGTCAACGCGCAAGGCCGGCCGGTCTGGCGGCTGGGCGGTTATGCCTTCGTCGATGGCCCGGCCCCGGCGACGGTCAACCCGTCATTGTGGCGCGAGATGAAGTACCTCAAGGCCAACGGGCTGTACCAGGTCGCCGAGGGCGTCTGGCAGGTGCGCGGGTTCGATGTGTCGAACATGACGATCGTGCGCGGTGCGAGCGGATGGATCGTGATCGACCCCCTCACCAATCGCGAGACAGCGGCGGCGGCGATGCAACTGGTCAACCAGCAGCTTGGTGCGCGGCCGATCACTGCGGTAATCTACAGCCACAGCCATGCCGATCATTTCGGCGGCGTGCGCGGGGTTCTGGGCGAGGCCGACGCATCCGCCCGCAACTTGCCGATCATCGCTCCCGCCCGCTTCATGGAAGAAGCTGCATCGGAAAACATCATGGCCGGGGCGGCGATGGGACGACGGGCGAACTACCAGTTCGGCATCGGCCTTGCTCCCGGACCGCAGGGCCAGATGGGCAGCGGCATCGGACAGGGCGTGGCCGAGGGCGAGATCACCCTGATCGCGCCGACCGACTCCATCGCCACTACCGGCGAAACGCGCACGGTCGATGGCGTTCCGCTGGAATTCCAGATCGTTTCGGGCAGCGAGGCGCCAAGCGAACTCAACGTCTATATCGTTCCCGCCAAGGTGTTGCTGTCGGCGGAGATGTCGACCTGCTCGCTTCACAACATCCTTACCCCGCGCGGAGCCAAGGTGCGCAATACCCACGCCTGGGCGGGCTATCTTGACGAGGCGCTGAGGCTTTACGGACAGCGCAGTGACGTGGTGATCTCAAGCCACTGCTGGCCGCGCTTCGGACAGGCCGAGGTTGCCGCGATGCTCGCCTCGCAGCGCGACAACTATCGCTACCTGCATGACCAGACGGTGCGATTGATGAATCGCGGCGAGACGCAGGCGGAAATCGCCGAGGACCTGAAGCAACCGGCCGACCTTGCCACGCAGTGGTACAACCACGGCTATTACGGCACCTACAGCCACAATTCGAAGGCGATCTACCAGTTCTATCTTGGATGGTACGATGCCAATCCCTCCAACCTCAATCCGTGGCCACCCGTTGAGCGGGCGAAGAAATACGTTGAGGCCATGGGCGGCGCGAAGAAGGTGCTGGTCCTCGCCCGGGCGGCGATGGCGCAGGGGGATTACCGCTGGTCATCGGACCTGCTCAACCAGGCCGTCTTTGCCGATCCTGCCAACGGCGAAGCCCGCGCCCTTCTGGCCGACAGCTACGAACAGCAGGGTTATCAGGCCGAGAGCGGGATCTGGCGCAACCAGTTCCTCGCCGCCGCGCACGACCTGCGTGACGGGTACAAGGCCGGCACCACCAATACCCAGAGCGCCGACATGATCGCTGCCGTCCCGACGCAATTGCTGCTCGATTCGGTGGCGACCCGCTTCGATCCGGGCAAGCTTGGCGGGCGCAAGCTGCGGGTCAATCTCGTCATGCCCGAGCGCAAAGAGGACGCCGGGGTGGAATTGACCGGCACCACCATGATCGCGCGGATGGAACCCCTCGCCCAACCCGATGCGACCATCACCGCGCCGCGCCGGGTGCTGCTGGGCCTGCTGTTCCTCAAGATGCCGCTGGAAACGCTGGAACTGGCAGGCCTGAAGGTGGAAGGCGATCGCGCTGCGACCAAGGCCTGGCTCGACGCGCTCGATCCCTTGACATCGGGTTTCAATATTGCCGAGCCCTGACGGCTCAGAAATCCCCCCGCGCCTTGCGGATCGTGTACCATTTCTCGACGTTGGCGTTGTGTTCCTGCAGCGTCGACGCAAAGACATGGCCGCCGGTGCCGTCCGCCACCATGTACAGCGCGTTGGTCTGCGCAGGGTTCAACGCGGCCTCTATCGAGGCGCGGCCGGGATTGGTGATCGGCCCCTTGGGCAGGCCGACCATCGAATAGGTGTTGTAGTCGTTGACCGCCTGGATTTCCGACTGACGGATGCGGCGACCAAGCGGCTTGCCCTTGGTGATCGGGTAGATGATCGTCGGGTCGGCCTGGAGCATGATCCCCTGCC
>JAGWUU010000242.1 GCA_028868335.1 Sphingomonadales bacterium
GGAAGCGTAGCATCGGCATATGGACGATCTCCTCCGCCGCCGCATCGAAACCGTGCGGCGCCACATGGCGCTGGAAGTGGTCCATGACTGGGATGGAGTGATCGCTACCTTCGCCCATCCGCGCTACGAACTGCTTGGCCCCGGCGCGGTGTTCGACGGGGAGGAGCAGGTCCGTCGTTATTTCCAGCTCTCGCGGATTCCTTTTCCCGATCAGGGCAACGAGATCATCGCCATCGCCGGCGATGGCGACAGCGATACGGTGCTGGTCGAATTCTGGCTGACCGGAACGCATCTTGGCCCGCTGGTCCTGCTCGGCAAGACGATTCCACCCACCGGACGGACGTTCCGGGTGCGTATGGCGGCGAGTTTCGAATTTGCTCCCGGCAGTGACCTGATCCTCTGCGAGCGGCCCTACTATGATCAGGCCATGGTCCTGAAAGCGCTCGACCTGCTCTAGCTGAATCCGGCCTGCCGTTCATGTCGCCGGATGCGCCGACCAGGCGCGTCAGAATTGTCAGGCGGCACCCAGTCGAAACCGTCGCCGGACGGGTTCTCCCAATCGGCTGCCTGCATGGCCTGGCCATCAGGTTCAACCCACGCGCCGCCTTCGGGAAAGTCGGCCAGCCCGGCAAGCCGCCGCGCGCGCCGTGCTGCCAGTCCGGCGACGTAGTCTTCCAGCGCCGTGTCGCGATCCGTCCAGTCAATCCAGCCAATCGCGTTGTCCTGGCAATAGGCGTTGTTGTTGCCCCGTTGGCTGCGTCCGAATTCGTCCCCCGCGGTGAGCATGATCGTCCCGGTTGAGGCGAACAGGGTTCCGAGCAACGCGCGCAGGTCGGCAGCCCGCCGCGCCCGGACGTCAGGATCGTCTGACGGACCTTCGATGCCGTTGTTCCAACTGAAGTTTTCGCCATGGCCATCGCGGCCTCCCTCGCCGTTGGCAAGGTTGTGGCGCTGGCTGTAGGCTACCGTATCGGCAAGCGTGAACCCGTCGTGCGCGGCGAGGAAATTGACGCTGCGGCAATCCTTCCCGAACAGGTCCGACGATCCCGCCATGCGGGTCGCCAGCGCGCCAAGCTCGCCATCGCCGCGCCAGAAGCGGCGCACGTCGTCGCGAAAGCGGTCGTTCCATTCAAGCCAGCCCGGCGGAAACCGGCCAAGCTGATAGCCGCCCGGCCCCACGTCCCACGGCTCCGCGATCAGCAGGCAATCGGCAAGGACCGGATCGGCGGCAAGTTCGGCGAAGAACGGCGCATCGCCGTCAAACCCCGGGCCGCGGGCCAGCACGGTCGCCAGGTCAAAGCGGAACCCGTCGATCCCGCAATGGTGGACAAAGTGGCGCAGCGTATCGAGCGCAAGACGGCGCACCGCCGGGTTGGCGAAATCGAGCGTGTTGCCGGTGCCGGTATCGTTGATCAGTTCGCCATGCGGGCCGTGGGCATAGGTTGCGTTGTCGAGCCCGCGGAGCGACAGCGTGCCCCCCAGCACGTCGCTTTCTCCAGTGTGGTTGAGCACCATGTCGAGGATCACCGCGATCCCGGCCGCGTGAAGCACCGCCACCGCCTCGCGCAATTCGGCCACGCCGCCCGGACACAGCCCTGGATCGAGCGCCATCGGCACGACCGGGTTGTAACCCCAGGCGTTGGTAAGGCCGAGCGGCGGCAGGTGTCGCTCGTCGATCCAGGCGATCAGCGGCATCAGCTCCACCGCATTGACGCGCAGCTTGCGCAGGTGCGCGATGATCGCCGGGTGGGCAAGCGCGGCGACGGTGCCGCGAAGTCCTTCGGGAATATCCGGGTGGAGCCGGGTGAGGCCGCGCACGTTGGCCTCGTAGATCAGTCCGCCGCGCGGGAACGGTCGGCGCCGCTTGCGGACTACCGGCAGCCGTGCCGGGACGATCGCCTTGGGCACCTGCGGCGTCGTATCGACGCCGTATTCTCCAAGGCGCGGATCCTGCACGAAGCGGGCATCGAGCGCGACCGCACAGGGATCGACAAGCAGCTTGGACGGATCGAACCACAGCCCGAGTTCGGGTGCATAGACGCCCGCGGCGCGATAACCATAGCGCGTACCGGACAGGTCGCCGGGCAGGGTGCAGGTCCAATTGTCCCCTTCACGGACCATGGCGTGGCGCTGTTCCCCGTCACCATCGAACAGGCACAGCAACACGGACTCGGCGCGCGGCGAACGCACGGTGAAACACGTATTTTCGCGTTGGACGGTGGCCCCGGCACCCATCACAATGACCGTTCGGTTCGAACTTCAGGTAACGACATCGGGCGCCGTGCGGCCGGTGTGCCGGGCGATCCCGGCGATCGTTTCGGCTGCGGCGACAAGGTCGGCCAGCATCGCAGGGGTTTCAGCGTCGAGTGCGCCGCCGACCGGCTCGTAACGCTCGAGATAGACCCGCAGCGTCGCGCCCTCGGTTCCGGTGCCCGAAAGCCGGAACACCACGCGCGAGCCGCCCTCGAACAGCACGCGGATACCCTGGTTCTGGCTGACCGAGCCATCGACCGGATCGTTGTAGGCAAAGCTGTCCGCCTCGCCAACGGTCAGTGGTCCGAAGGCCCTGCCGGGCAGGCCAGCCAACGAAGCCGTCAGTCCCGCCATCAACGCATCGGCGCTCGCCGACTCGATCCCCTCGTAGTCGTGGCGCGCGTAATAGTTGCGTCCGAACCGCGCCCAGTGCTCGCGGGCCAGTTCGGCCACCGGGATGCCGCGCACCGCCAGAATGTTGAGCCACAACAAGACCGCCCACAGCCCATCCTTTTCGCGGACATGGTCCGATCCGGTTCCGGCACTTTCCTCGCCGCAGAGCGTTGCCAGCCCTGCGTCCAGCAGGTTGCCGAAGAACTTCCATCCCGTGGGTGTTTCGAAGCTTGGAATGCCAAGGGCCTGTGCCACCCTGTCGACGGCGGCGCTGGTCGGCATCGAGCGCGCCACGCCCTTGAGCCCTTCAGCATAGCCCGGAGCGAGGTGGGCACTGGCCGCCAGCATCGCCAGCGAATCCGATGGGGTGATGAAGATGCCCTTGCCGATGATCAGGTTGCGGTCACCATCGCCGTCCGAGGCCGCGCCGAAGGCCGGAGCCATTTCCGGGTCCATCATCAGATCGTGAAGCACCTTGGCGTAAACCAGGTTGGGATCGGGATGGTGCCCGCCGAAATCCTCCAGCGGCGTGCCGTTGCGCACGGTGCCGGGGGCAAAGCCGAGGCGTCGCTCCAGCACTTCGTGGGCATAGGGACCGGTGACGGCATGCATGGCATCGAACGCCATGGTGAAGCCGCCCGCCACGGCGGCGCGGATCGCGGGGAAATCGAACAGGCCTTCCATCAGGTCGGCCCAGTCCGCCACCGGATCGATGATTTCGACCGTCATGCCCGCCACATCGACCGAGCCGATCGCATCGAGATCGATGTCGGTCGTATCGATCGCCAGCCACCGATCGATCACCTTCGTCCGGGCGTAAATCGCCTCGGTCACAGCTTCGGGAGCGGGGCCGCCGTTGGCGCCATTGTACTTGATCCCGAAATCCTCGTCCGGGCCGCCGGGATTGTGGCTGGCGGAAAGGATGAGCCCGCCGCTTGCCCGGTGCTTGCGGATCACGCAGCTTGCCGCCGGCGTGGAGAGGATGCCGCCCTGGCCAACCAGAACCCGGCCATAGCCGTTGGCCGCGGCCATGCGGATCGCCTGCTGGATCACCACGCGGTTGTGGAAGCGCCCGTCGCCGCCGATCACCAGGGTAGCGCCCCGCTGAGGCCGCGCGACATCGAACACCGCCTGGATGAAGTTCTCGGCATAGTTCGGCTGTTCGAACACCCGGACCTTCTTGCGCAGCCCCGAGGTTCCGGGCTTCTGCCCTTCGAACGGCGTGGTGGCGTGGGTAATGATGGTCATGGTCGGTTTCCGGTCAGGCGACGGTAGAGATCGGCATAGGCCATGCCGCTGGGCCCCCACGAAAAGTCGCAGGCCATGGCGCTCTTCTGGATCTGCCGCCAGACGGAGGATTCCCGATAAAGCGCAATCGTGCGGCTGATCGCCCGGGCAAGGGCATCGTAGGAAACCCCGGTGAATTGCACGCCGGTCGCAACGCCCTGCGCCAGTGCGGCGGCGTTGGCGTCGATCACCGTGTCGGCAAGTCCGCCGGTCCGCGCGACGACGGGAATGCAGCCGTAAGCAAGGCCGTAGAGCTGGGTCAGCCCACATGGCTCGAAGCGGCTGGGAACAAGGATCGCGTCGCCACCGCCCTGCATTCGGTGCGACAGCGCCTCGTCATAACCGATGCGAATACCGATCCGCCCCGGGTGGCGCGCGGCGGCCTTGTGCAATTCCCGCTCGATCGCGGCATCACCCGAGCCGAGCAGGGCGAGCCGGCCGCCGAGGCCAACCAGATGGTCGAGTACTTCGGGCAGCACGTCCATGCCCTTTTGCCAGGTCAGGCGGCTGATCACCACGAACAGCGGGCCGTCCCCCGGCTCAAGGCCAAATTCGGCTTCGAGTGCGCGCTTGTTCGCGCTGCGCCGGGTCAGGCTGCGAAGATCGAATGGGGCGGCCAGATGCGGATCCTTGGCAGGGTTCCACTCCGCCGGATCGATCCCGTTGACGATCCCGCGCACGCG
>JAGWUU010000243.1 GCA_028868335.1 Sphingomonadales bacterium
ACCGGGCGCTGGTACTTCATGGAGCAACTCCAGTTCGCGGCCACGTTCAATTACCTGTACCAAGTTGACATCTATCGCAAATTTGCCGGCGGAGTCTTCCTTTCTAGCTCCGGTGCGTCGACGACTCGCGGTGCCGCCTGGGGCGTGCGCACGATTGCGCAGGCGGCAGTGGCGACGCCGGACGACGACTTGCAGTTGCGTTCCGAGATGCTCGCGTCGTTCGCTGCCAACGTCGATTTCAACCATGCCACATATGTTGCCCAGCCGAACAACCCGTTCGGCATCGTCGCGCCCTATGGCGACGTCTACGGCACCCCCACCGACGGCAAGGTGACCGAGGCAACCTGGCAGCAAGACTTCTACACCGCCGCGTTCGGTTATGCGTTGGCCATGCAGCCGGCAATTTCTGCGGCCGGCATGACCAAGCTGTCGGCTTTTTTTGCCTGGAAGGCGCAAAGCATCATCGGGCGGTTGGGTGGACCCACGCCGACCGAATGGCTGTACCGCGACGCCGCGCCCTACAACTTTGTCGTGGCGCCAGTGGACTTCCCCGACTGGGCTGGTGGCACAGGGCCATGGTTTGCCGATTGGGGCGCGATGTACCAGGCCACGTTCGGAACCGCCAATCCCGGTACGCCCGGTGACTTGCGCGGGGCCTACTTCCCCGACCCCACCAGCTACTGGGGCAACCTGCAACCCGCCATCGCCTACGCGGTTCGGCACAACGCGCCTGGCGCGGTGGCCGCGTACCGGCGCATGACCTCAGCAGCCAACTGGCCGCAGTTGGTTGCCGGGTTCAACACCGACGCGGTCTGGGGCGTTCGGCCGATCAACGAACCGTAAACACACCATGGACACCCAACCCAAGAACATCGCTCGCACCACGGCGACCAATCCGCGGCGCGACTTTCTTCGCGTGGCTGGCGCTCCACTGGGCTCGCTGTTGCTCGGCGCATGCGGTGGTGGTGCCGCGGCCCCTGCGACCCAGAGCACCCTTGCAACGCCCACAGCGGGCACCACCGTAGCGCTGTCAGCTGCCACAGCGCCTGCGCCGACTCCGCCCCCAACCGTTGTCGCTCCGGCGCCCGCGCCGGCGCGCGCACCTGCAGCCAACGCGCCACCGCCGTCTCCGATCAACCCGCCCACGCCCACGGGGCCGGTCCCTGCGTGGGTGGCCAACCTGCCGCTGTGGCAGTGGTACGAGATCCCGAATACCGCGCTTTCAAGCGTCGAGCCGGCGGTGCGGCCGCTGGGCAGCACCGGCCCGAGCTCGAAGATCGACACGTGGTGCGGCGCTGCTCTCAAGCGCAGCGGCAGCGTCTACATGCTGGGCGCCGCCGGAGGGCACGCCGACTATGCCGGCAACGAAGTCAACGCACTGGCGCTCAACGTGGCCGCCCCACAATGGGTGGAACTCAGGGGCCCTACGCCCAACGCCGAGATCATCAACGCCGCCCAGTTCTACCTCGACAACCGGCCGGCGGCCACACACACCTACTACGCCTCGCAGTTCATCGAATCTCTGGGCCGAATGATGGTGTTCGCAAGTCCGGGCCTCAACGGCACGTTCGCGGCGGCGCCTAGCGGTTACCCCTATGTGGGCGACAAGCGATCGTTCAGCTTCAATGTGGCCGCCGGCGACTGGGACGCTCCGGACTACGTGGACCAGTTCCCCGGCAGCGGTGACTTCTTTGGCTGCTTGTGCGTCAAGCACCCCTGGACCGACGACGTCTACTATTCGCGCAACTACGGCTCCGGGTGGTACCGATGGACCCGCATCACCAACTCTTGGACGCGCTTGTCGTCAACGACGCGAGCGCCGTGGTACGCCGGCTCGGCGATCGATCCGCTGCGCAATCGCATGCTGGTGACGGGTGGCTACAGCCCCACTGCGCCGGAGGTTTACAACCTCGACGGCTCGTCGGTGGCTGCAGCATTCACGGGTCTGGGTTCCTCCGCGCTCGCCTTGAGTGGATATCCCGGAGTAATCTACGACGAAGCGCTGGACCGCTATCTGGTGGTCTACAACGGCAGCAACGGCATCAAGGTCCTGCGCGTTCACCCGGAAACCTGGCTCGTCGACGATCCGGCATTGACCGGCACTGCTCCGGCCGCTCGGCCCAATGGCATCCAGAACTCGGTGCAGTACGTGCCCGAGTTGAAGGGCTTCGTTATCGCGAACAGCTATGGCGGCAACGTTTGGTTCGTGAGAACGGCCGCTTGACACTCAGGCGAAACCTTCGCAGTCAGGTTCTCCATGAATCGCACTGGAAATCATCGGACACCGAAGTCAACTCAAGTGCTGCACTGAGCGATTCACCTAAGCAAATGCCTGGTGTAGCTGAGGTAGCGCAGACCACCTGGAAGGAGCAGGCTCCGTGTATGGGACGTTAAGGCAGCCATTCGATCGCCGCGATTCAATGCTTGAACCGAGCGGTCGTGCCACGCGGATGAAGCGCGTTTCTTAATCAAGCGCGCAACGGTGGTCGGCACCGTCTTGAGGAGCATGCGCTGGTACAGAGCCAAGTAGGCATCTTGATATTCTTGCGATTTTGAAAGTGATCCCGGTGTGTCGTGGATACGAAACCCCGGAGCATCAATCGCGGAAACTTTTTTGCCATCCAGCGCCAAGTTGAATGCGAGCCATGTCCATTCCGCACGGGCATGTAGCTCTCTGAAATAGTTTTCGTTTACGGATGCAGTTCGATAAAGTGCATTGCAACTGCAAAGCCAGATGGCTTTGAACACGTTGGTCAGCGGGTCAGAGATAGCGTAAGGAAGCTCGTTGAACGCCAACCGGTCCGCTCCACCCTCACGGCGGAACCCGTTGACGACAACTAGATCGACGCCGGGTGATTCCTCCAATACCGCTCGTCTCTTGTCGATGCTCCCAGGAAGGTATTCGTCGTCGTCATCAAGGAACGAAAAAAACCGCGTCCTCACCAACTGCCTTCCCTTAAGTATGGCCGATGTGAGAGAAGGTTCCTCAAGGAAATCCAGCATCACATCAGGCTGGTTTTCCATCCAACGGCATATTTGGTTGTCGAACTGTCGACCGTTCACTACCACTACGATTGCAAGTGGAGTCGATGATGAAGCGCGAATCGACTCGATTGCACGCTGCAAGGAATGGGTGCGATTGCTGCTTGCCGTGGTTGGAATGATTGTCGTGACCATGGGACGGGAAGTCACCGATTTACTCCTATGCCGAGTAGCGACCGAGAAAGATTTGGTACAAGCCCATGCCCATTGCATTTCGTATTACATCGTAGAGGGGCCTGGTACCCGTGCCATCGAGTAAGCGGAGCAGCTTGGGCGCGCTGGTCACTCTCAGAAGTCCGGTATATCCAAAGTCGAAGATGAAGGTTTTGTGCAAGATGCCCTCGGCGTCGGCGAGCAACCTCCGCAGCTCACGCGGCGTCAGCCACTTCTCAACCAGTTGATGGCCCTGATTACCCCTATCCCAAGCGCTCTTGACGTTGCGATTCGGCGTCGTGAGAACCAGATGTCCGCCATCTCGAAGCAGGTGTCCGACCGTGCTGGCGAATCCCGTTTGATCGGGGACATGCTCCAGCACCTCAGACGAGACGACTAGGTCGAATTGCTCGTCCGGCCGCCAGTTTGTGATGTCCGCGACGCGGAAGTCGATATGCGGCCATCGCTCGTTCGCGAGTGCCACGCCAGTTGCTGACAGGTCGACGGCGACCACCGAACCGAACTTAGTCAGTTCGTTTGCCAACCATCCCCGGCCGCAGCCTAGATCGCAGATTCGCAAAGGCTTGTTGCCCGTGGTCTCGATGACTTTGACGATTGCCCTCAAAATTTCCGAGAGACGGATGATCTCGTGGAAGTTGAGTCTCTGCTTGTGACCTGTCCAATAGGCGTCGTAGTAATTTCGGTGCTCATCAATGTCGAAATCTAGATTCATGCTGTCCTCCCAAGACACTCCGAACACTTGTGGTGTATAGGAATCAAGTAACCGTTCTCGCCGTGAAAACCATTGCTCAACCTGGCGAACACCTGGAGGAAGCCATACACGGTGCAGCGGTCGAGCAGAATTACATTGTGGAACGAGGTACTTGGCCGCGCTGAAGATGCTATGGATGACTTTATTTGTTGCTCCAGTTTGTCACGCTCACGGTCGCTCCTCATCTACCATGGCGGGTTTCGACTTGCCGCTTGCCCAGCACGCTGTGCAGCTGTGCAAACTCTTCGCGCAGCGGATGCTTAAACACGAATGCCGCCGCCAGAAACGCCAGCATCGCCGCTGTAACACCGATCACTAAGTGGATCCCATTCCCGCTGGCACCTGCGGTGCTCCAGACAAGAGCAGCGGTCGATGCACCCATCACTGGCGCGGCAACACATCCACTTTTCAGCAGCATCCGTGCGAAGCACCACTTCGGGACTTGCTGCACGACCGGCGACATCGACAGCCAGAGCGTCAAGGTGACGACCGCCGCCAACACGATGGCCCACCCCAATTGCGCCAGCCCGAAGGCCGCGCCGGTGGCAAGAAGCACCGCGTACTGCAACACCGAAAGCAGCGTAATGCGCACCAGCAAGCTTGTGTTGCCGCTGGCCAT
>JAGWUU010000014.1 GCA_028868335.1 Sphingomonadales bacterium
CCTGCAGCCTGACCTTGTCCTGCTCGACATGACCATGCCGGAACTTGACGGACTTGAGGTGGCCCGCGCCTTGCTGGCGCAAGCGCGATCGCCCGCAGTGATATTCGTTACCGCGCACGAATCCTTTGCGGTGGAGGCGTTTGACCTCGATGCCGTCGACTACGTGCTCAAGCCGGTTTCGCCCGAGCGGCTGGAGCGCGCCATCGCCCGCGCCGTGGCCCGGCGCCGAAGCCACGACCGGCCAAGCGGCGATTGGCTCACCGAATTCTGGGTTCCGTACCGCTCCGAGTTGCTGCGCATCGCAGCAACCGACGTCGATCGAATCGATGCCGAACGCGACTATGTCCGCATTCACGTGGGACAGGTCGACGGGGCAAGCCGCAGCTACCTGCTGCTCCAGACCGTTTCCGGTCTGGAGGCGCGCCTCGATCCCGGGCAGTTCATCCGTCTCCACCGTTCGACCATCCTGCGCCGCGATCGCATCATCGGGCTGCGCCATGACGGGCTGGGGGTGTGGTCCGCCGAACTGGCCGATGGCAATGCGGTACGGATCGGCCGGACCTATCTGGCCAAGGCCAAGGCCATGGCGGGACGGTGAAGGCTTGCCAAGCGCTCCCTGGGCGCGCAGTTCTCGGGGCGAACCATGGCGTTGTTTGTCACATTCCTGCTGGGTATTGCCAACTTCGTGCTGCACAAGGCCGTGGTGGAAAGTCGTCACCCTTTGCTTGATGCCGTGCCGGGGTTTTTCCACCTGTTTGGTGGGCGGCTTGGCCTTCTGGCTGAATTCGCTCTTTTGCTTGGCGCGTTGATTCTGGTGGCCCGGGGTTCGGTGCTGTGGGCGGGGCTCTATGCGGGTTATTCAGGGGTCAATGCCTTGGCTGCCTGGTTGATCCTTAGTGGGAAGGTATGATGTCCGGCCCGATAGTCCTGTTTCACGTCAGCGACTTGCACTTCGGTTATGAGGATCGCGAGGCGCTGGCGTGGTTTCTGGAGGCGGTCGAGCGCGAGCGGCCCGACGCGGTGATCTGCACCGGCGATCTCACCATGCGTGGCTCCGCGCGTGAATTTGCCCTGGCCGAGGAGTGGCTGTCGCAACTGCCGGTGCCTTTGACGCTGGAGCCGGGCAACCACGATGTCCCTTATTACCACCATATGATCCGGCGGCTGTGGAAGCCCTATGATCGCTATCGTGCGCTTGAGGCGGCTGTGGAGAGCGAACTCGATCTGCCCGACGTGGCGGTAATTCCGCTCAAGACCGTGGCCCGCGCACAGTTCCGCCTGAATTGGTCGAAGGGCCGGATCACGTCGCACGACCTTGACGCGGCCTTGCAAGGTCTTGCTGCCCACGCCGACCATCCGCTGCGCCTCGTCGCGGCGCATCACCCACTGGTTGAGGCCGATACCGAAGCGACCGCATCGACCCGCGGCGGAAAGGCGGCGCTCGCCGCGCTGGCGCGGGGCGGGGCCCATGCTGTGCTGACCGGCCATGTTCACGATGCCTTCGATCTGTCGGCGGAAATCGATGGTCGCCCGATCCGCCTGATCGGCGCTGGCACGCTCTCGCAACGGCTGCGCTCCACCCCGCCGGGCTATAACCGGCTGGAGTGGACGGCGCCGGCCGGGCTCAGCGTTATCCAGCGACGGATGGGATCAATGGAATAGATACGAAAAGGGCGGCCCCGCGGGACCGCCCTATCGTTTCCACCCGAAGGTGGGAAATCAACGCACCAATATCAGCGCTTGCTGAACTGGAAGCTGCGGCGAGCCTTGGCCCGACCGTACTTCTTGCGCTCGACCACGCGACTGTCGCGGGTCAGGAACCCGGCGGCCTTGACGGCGCCGCGCAGGGTCGGCTCGAACTTGGCGAGGGCCTGGGCGATGCCGTGCTTGACGGCACCGGCCTGGCCCGAAAGCCCGCCGCCCTTGACGGTGGCGACGACGTCGTACTGACCCGCACGATCCGAGACCTGGAACGGCTGGTCGATCACCAGGCGCAGGGTCGGACGGGCGAAATAGACTTCCTGGTCGCGACCGTTGACGGTGACCTTGCCCGAACCGGGCTTGATCCACACGCGGGCGACGGCGTCCTTGCGGCGGCCGGTAGCATAGGCGCGGCCCTGCGCGTCGACTTCCTTGTCGCGCAGCGGGGCGGCCGGAGCGGCGGGGGTGACCGGAAGATCGGCGGCAGCGCCGAGATCGGCCAGATCGGTGAGAGTGGTGTCAGACATCAGGCGCCAACCTTGTTCTTGCGGTTGAGGGCGGCAACATCGAGCGGCTGGGGCTGGGTGCCACCATGCGGATGCTCGGTGCCGGCGTAGAGGTGCAGCGCGCGCATCTGCGCACGGCCGAGGGGGCCGCGCGGGATCATGCGCTCAACCGCCTTTTCAAGCACGCGCTCCGGAAAACGACCGGCCAGGACCTTGTCCGCAGTCACTTCCTTGATGCCGCCGGCATAGCCGGTGTGCTTGTAATAGGTCTGCTGCTTGAGCTTGTTGCCGGTGAAGCGCACCTTGTCGGCGTTGATCACGACGACATGATCGCCGCAATCGACGTGCGGGGTGAAGCTCGGCTTGTGCTTGCCGCGCAGATGATTGGCGATGATCACGGCGAGACGCCCGACCACCAGACCGTCGGCATCAACCAGATGCCATTTCTTTTCCACCTCGGCCGGCTTGATTGACCGGGTGACCTTGCTGAGCGCCTTCATGGCCAGCTTTCCTCAAGATAAAAGGGCACGACGCCCCGGATTGCGAATCCCAGCCCGGAAGATCCGGACGCGCGGGAAGGCGGCCCATTCGTTCAGATCAGGCCGGAAGTCAAGCTTTGCGGCGGCTTTGCAGAGAGGTAAAATAATACCGTCAAAGCCTGGAGGCAAACGTCCATACCTCGCGCGAGACGCGCGTGGTGCCTGCCAGTTCGGTCGTCATGACCCGCTCAACCCTGTCTGGCAGCCCGCTGGGCTGGATGTCGTCGACGTGGATCGCCACGTCGACTTCTCCTGCGATCCCGCCCGGCAACGCAATGTGCCGGTGCTCACGCCGCTCCCCGGCCTGGGGTTGGAACAGATCGGCCGGAACATGGCCATAGACTCCCGGCTCCGCACCCATCGCCGCAACCTGCTGGTTCGCGACCTGACGATCGGCGCTGGTCAGCGGCGCACGTTCCAGCGCCGCGCGGGCCAGATCGGCAGCCTTCACACGGGCCGCCGGTGGCGGCGCGACCCCGTCGGCCAGGATGCGGCCGTTGGCATCGAGCAAAATGGGGAACAGGCCGGTATCAGGACGGTTTCGCTCCAGTTCGGCGAACGGAGCCAGGTCTGCCGGTGCATCGACCGTCGCGCCAATCAGCTTGCCTTCAAGTCGGAAGCCATCCGAAACGCGAAGGAAGCGGACTGCATAAGAACGCGTGACCTTGATCTGCTGACCATCAGCCAGATAGCGCCACACGGTCCGGGTCAGAACCATTTCGTCGGCCGGAGGGGCAAACAGCCGGTTTGCGGCCGTCGGCTCTGCCCAGGCCGGTTGCGCCGCCACATTGACGAGGCACAGGGAAGCAATGCCGGTGATGATGATCGCAACCCGTTTCACGCGGACGGTCCCGCCGACCGAACTGCCAGGTAATGCTCGCCAAGACATGCCTGGGTCTTGAAGGGGTGCGTCACGTCGAGCCGCCCGATCACCCGCGCGGGAAACGCAACAATAACCTTGAACAGCAACCCCTTATCCCTTCCTTCGATCCGCACGCCATTTCATGCCCAGAGCGAGCGAACCGCGGAACGAATATTGGCGCAGGCATTGGTGCATTCGTCAAGTGGGGTTGCCGCTGTGATCGTGGTGCCTCTGTTGATCGGGCCATGAGCCCCCTTCCGTCACCGTGCGGCGCGCCCCATGCAGTGGGCTCCCCACACCACGGTTGCCAACAGCAGCGCCCCGACCAACTGATGCAACCCCGCCAGCCAGATGTTCACGCCGCTCCATACGGTGAAGACGCCAAGCAGCACCTGCGTGCCAAAAGCGGAATGGATCGCGATCGAAGCGCGGCGATGACCGGCGCGGAGCTTGCGCGCCAGCACCACAAGCACGGCGACGACCGCCCACGCCCACCAGCGATGGATAAAGTGGACGAGATAGGGATCGTCAACCAGCGCATGGGAAGCACCACGCGACCAATCGATCCCTTGAGGGAAAAGCTTGCCCTGCATCAGCGGCCAGGCATCCCAGTTGAACCAGCCCGATCCCGCGACGTAACCGGCGCGCAGGCCTGCCAGCAGCGCTCCATAGCCGAGCTGCACGACAAGCATTCCCAAGGCAAACGACGCGATCGGCGTCATCCGCGCCTTGCCCTCGCTCCGCGCCGTCGCCCGCAGGTCAAGCGCGGTCCAGACCAGCGCGGCGAGCGTCGTCAGGGCCAGAAGCAGGTGCGTGGCAAGACGGAAATGGCTGACCTTGACGTCATGAGTCAGGCCCGACTTGACCATCCACCAGCCGACCGCTCCTTGAAGCCCGCCAAGCAGCAGTAGCCCCACCAGCCGCGCATGGTATCCAGCCGGAATCGCTTTCCGTACCCAGAACCACACCAGCGGGAGAGCGAAGGCAGCGCCGATGGTCCGGCCAAGCAGGCGATGGAACCACTCCCAGAAGAAGATGAGCTTGTAGTCGGCCAGGGTCATGCCGGCCGGCCCGTTGACTTCCTTGTACTGCGGAATTTGCTGGTATGCGGCGAATTCGGCCTGCCACTGCGCCTCGGTCAGCGGAGGAATCGCCCCGCTCACTGGCTTCCATTCGGTGATCGACAGGCCCGATTCGGTCAGCCGGGTGATCCCGCCGACGGTTACCATCAGGACCACCAGCACGGCGACGATCAGCAACCAGCGAGCGAGCGCGAGGGGACGGGTGGAATCGCGCGAAACGGTGGCCTCGGTCATGGCCCGCCCCTCTGCGTCGGTGAGCGGCAAAGCGCAAGGAGATTGCGGCGACCGCCGTGCTTCGACCTTGAATGACGTTACATCGTAACATACATGGGGAGTGCAATGCGTGCAGCCATGCTTTCGATTCGCGACCGGCTTGACCGGGTCGGCGTGCTCCTTTCGGGGCTCTGCGCGGTGCATTGCCTTGCCAGTCTCGCGTTGATTGCCGGATTGGGGCTGGGCGGAGAATATCTGCTCAACCCGATGATTCACCGGGTCGGACTGGCGCTTGCGGTGGCGGTTGGCTCGGCTACGCTGGTGATGGGCGTGGCGCGCCACGGCGATCCCTTGCCGTTGCAGGTCGGGGCGGCGGGTATCGCGATGATGGCCGTGGCCCTCTTCACCAGCCACGGCAAGGCCGAGGCGGCGTTGACCATCGCCGGGGTGGCGCTGCTCGCTTGGGCGCATCTGCGCAATATCCGCCACAACAGTTGCACGGTCTGAGCGACGATTGCCAAATCGCGCGCCCGCGCTATCTGCGTGAGGCGATGACCAATACCCTCTCCCTTACCGTCAACGGCGAATCCCGTCGTTCCGCTCCCGGCTCGATTGCCGACCTCGTCCGCCACCTCGAACTCGATCCCGCCAAGGTCGCGGTCGAACGCAATGGCGTGATCGTTCCGCGCTCGACCCTGGCAGGCGCGGCGCTGGCCGAAGGCGACGTGCTGGAAATCGTGCATTTCGTCGGCGGCGGGCAAGGCGGCCAACCGAACGACGACACCTGGACGGTCGCGGGCCGAACCTTCCGCTCGCGCCTGATTGTCGGCACAGGCAAGTACAAGGACTTTGCCCAGAACGCTGCCGCGGTCGAGGCGAGCGGGGCGGAGATCGTCACCGTCGCGGTGCGGCGGGTCAACGTCAGCGATCCCAAGGCGCCGATGCTGACAGATTTCATCGACCCGAAGAAGATTACCTACCTTCCCAACACCGCCGGCTGCTTTACCGCTGACGAGGCGATCCGCACCCTGCGCCTGGCGCGCGAGGCGGGCGGCTGGGACCTGGTCAAGCTTGAGGTTCTGGGTGAGGCGCGCACGCTCTATCCCGACATGCGCGAGACGCTGAAGGCCTGCGAAGTGCTGGCGAACGAAGGCTTCGCGCCGATGGTCTATTGCGTCGACGATCCGATCGCGGCGAAGCAGCTTGAAAGCGCCGGAGCGGTGGCGGTGATGCCCTTGGGCGCGCCGATCGGCTCTGGGCTGGGCATCCAGAACCGGGTGACGATCCGCCTGATCGTCGAGGGCGCCGGCGTCCCCGTGCTTGTCGATGCCGGGGTCGGCACTGCCAGCGACGCCGCCGTGGCGATGGAACTGGGTTGCGACGGCGTCCTGATGAACACCGCGATCGCCGAGGCGAAGAACCCGCTGCGTATGGCCCGCGCGATGAAGCTGGCTGTCGAGGCCGGTCGTGATGCCTACCTCTCCGGTCGCATGGCTACGCGCAAATATGCTGACCCCAGCAGTCCGCTCGCAGGGTTGATCTAGGCCCGGATACCATCAGGCATTCGGACACGGTCACGGAACCGCCGTTTTACAGTGCCTTTTGCGCGATCACGTTGACCCACGATGACGGGCGGTCATCATAACCTCCGCCAATGCCCTCGGTGAGCCCCACGCCCTGCCAGTGTCCGAACCGCGCGTAGAAGTCCGCCGCCTGCTCGCGTGAGAGATAGTTGAAGTAGCGGCCCAGCCCGTCGCGCCCTTCGATGCCGCCGCTCTTGTAGGTCGCCATGTGCCAGCCGCCGGGTTTGAGCGCGGTGCAGATCCTGTGCAGCACGTCGCCCAGTCCCTGGCGCGGGACATGGAGCAGCGAATAGCTGGCATAGACCGCGTCGTAGGCGGCGACCGCCTCAAGATCCTCGAAACGCAGCCGCCTTACCGGTCGGCCCAGCCGGGCCTCAGCCAAGGCTGCCATTTCGGCGACACCGTCCGTCGGTTCCACCAGAAAGCCGCGCGCTTCCATATAGGCTGCATCGCGCCCCGATCCGCAGCCCAGCTCAAGCACGTTGGCTCCGGGTTGAAGGCGGTCAAGAAAGGCAGGCAGATCCCGATTGATCGTCATGTGCGACGTGCGCGCGATGTAATCGGACGCCACGGCTGCGTAGAAGGCGAGCGTCGCGGGATCGTGGCCGGGCATGGCCCGTGTTGCGATACCGGCATAGCGGGCGTCAAGTGTTTGCCCGTGCGTTCGCGGCAACGCCGAGTTAGCCGCCGTGGTTAACTGCTTCTCAACCAAGTTCTGGTGTTCTTGCCCCATCAACTGGGGGCAACATCATGGCCAATACCGGAACCGCATCGCTGACGATCGCTGAACTGCGCGAGTTCGCCAGCTTCACGCCGTGCGAGCAGCGCTATATCAAGCGCAGCCTTGATGTCGGGCTGGGCCGTCAGGATGCGTTCAAGCTGTGGGCGCGTGACGATAGTGAGAGCCGTTCGATCCGCAGCCAGTACGTGGTCTATCAGGAACTCAAGGCGCTGCGCGGTCAGGTGCCCGCCGAAACCGGATTCGAAGCGATCGAGGGGTATATCGGCAAGCTGGTTCGCGTGGCCGCGTTCGATCTGGCCCAGGAACGGATCGAATGCTTCTCCGCCTTCCGCTTCCTTTATGAACGCCTGCTTGGCGCCGAAGTCCGGCCCTTCCTGCCCAGCGCCTTCTGCGCTGCCGCCGCTTTGCCGCAGATTCGCCCGGACAAGCGCAAGAACCTGCTCCAGTCGATCAGCGAAGCCGCCGCCACCGCGCCGGGCTGGTCGGCACGCGAGCCCAGCTTCTATCCCGAATGGGTCGAGAAGGAAGCCGCCTGAAGCGGGAGGGCGCATCGCGTGTCTCGTAACCCGATTTCAACCATTGTGCCGCTAACTCCCTTGCAGGTAGCGTCGGGGAAGCGCGTGTGAATACCATCGCCGTTGACGGATTGAACGAAGAGGCCTTCCGCCGCTCGATCGAAAGCAGGCTGCGTCAGGACAAGGCCGGCGCCGCAGTCGAGAAACTGCGCTCGCTGCTGGCGGACTACGCCGGACCTGGCAAAATTCTTCCCGAACGCTTCCTGACCATTGGTGCCGACGATCTTGTGCTGACCGGCTGGGAAGGGCTGGGCGAGGCGGTGCGCCGCCACGATCGGCCCGGCCGCCCGGTTACTGCCCTGTCGATCGCGTTCGGCTGGCCCGGCGAGGATGTGCCCCAGCCCGACGCGCAGGGGTGCCTCCACCCGTTTGTCGAGACAAGCTATTACACCGACGATGCTTTTCCCTTTTCCCAAAGCGCCCGCGACGACCTGCTTGAGGGCTATTCCTACCATGGCTGTACATGGTCCGGTGATTGCGAGGCGACCGACATGGCGGTCGCGGTTGGCGGAATCGATGACCTGCACGGTGCCCTCGCCGCGCTCGAAGCCCGCCTGCTCGCCAGCGACGAGCCTGAGGATGAAGAGGTCCGCGCCGGTTCGCTGGGTGCCTGCCTGCTCTCCGCGCTGCTGTTCCAGGCGATACGCGAACGGGTAGCCCACGACGGACTGCCCCGCCCGCTCTGCGTGTTGGCGGGTAGCAACGGGGTCTATCCCTATTTCGATGCGCCGGTTGCGGGAATGCCTGAGGAAGCGCTCAAGGCTGCCGAAACCGAAGACGAATCGGCTCCGACCGACCGCGGGGTTCCGGCGCCACGCTACAGCAGCCTGCTTGTCACCGGCATTCCCCGCGCCCGCAAGCGTGCGGTGCTGGTGCTTGAGGAAAGCGAAGAGGAAATGGCGGTTCGCATCGCCAACCTGCGCGGGCTCCACCATCGCGACGATACGGGCGCCTCCGCAACGCAGGGCATCGAACCCGAAGTGGCTGCATCGCCGCCGCCCGAATCGCCGATCATCCCGGCGCCAAACGGCCCGCTGATGGCCAAGAAACCGTCCGGCCAGTCGTGGGATTTCCGCGATATGCTCGGCCCGCGCGAATCGGAGTCGCCCGCGGCATTCGATTCGGATGAATTCCGCGACGATGATGATCTACCGGGGGACCATTCTGGCGGATTTTCGAGCGAGCCCGAGCTGGGGCGTGACGAACCATCACCGCCCCAGCCCGAATCACCTGATACTCGATCGCCATCGGAGCGGCCGACCCCGTCGTGGCTCGAAGGGATACCGCCCGAGCCGGAGCAGCCCGCGCCGGATCTGCCCACGCCGTCCACGCCGCGGCTCGAGCCGGTGGCATCCGTACCGCGGCCGCGTTTTCCCAGCCAGACCGCGATCCGCCCGGGCTTTTCATTGCTCGATCCGACCCTCCAGGAACGCCTCGATTCGCTGCTGGCCCCGCACGTGTCTGAACAAGGTCCGGCCGAATCCGGACAGGGCGAGCCGTTTGGCGAAGAACCGGAGCAAGCAACTGCCCAGCCGGAAGCCACTCCTGATCTTGGCACGATCTGGCCGTTCGGTATCGGCTGGCTGGAGGGCGATGCGGCAGCTTTCTGCGACGACGATACCCGCGAGGGCGGCGAAAATCCTTCGCGTCCCGGGCTTTGGTCACGGTTGCGCCGCTGGCTGCGTTTGAGGGGCTGAAGGCAGGCGAAACCGATCCCCAGGCCAGCGGGAGCCTTGCCGGCAAGCGCTGGACTCTCGGTTTTGCGCACATAATGCAATTTCCAAATCGACAAATCGCGCGCGTCGTGCAAACAGCGCGTGCCACGCCTCGATTGCGGGCATTATTCCAACTAGGGGAATTCCGGATGAAGAAGATTGTTATGGTCGCCGCCGTTGCTGCCGCCTCGCTGAGCCTCGCTGCTTGTGGTGGCAAGAAGGATGCTGCGCCCGCCGCTGACGCTTCGGCCACTGCCGATGCCGCCACCGACGCTGCTTCGGCCGCTGCGACCGACGCTGCTGCCGCTACCGACGCTGCTGCCGCTTCGACCGACGCTGCTGCCGCCAAGTAATCGGTTTCCCGAAGAACAAGGCCGGGTGAGGCGGATGTGGACCACCGCCGCGCCCGGTCTTTTCTTTTGCGCGATGTTCAGCGCGCCGCGATCAGCAATTCGACGCGAATGCGATCGCCGATGGCCAGTCCCGTCGCGTTTTGCACGGCTCGCTTGATCGGCACCAGATAACCGCCATCGCGTGGAAACAACGAAGTCTGGAAAATGATACCGCTTGCGCGCGCACGGACCGGGACGACACCCCAGCCGTAGCTTGCGACGCTTGCCGCGAACCGGATTTCGCCGGTCAGCTCTTCCGGCACCGGGGCGAACAGGTAAGGCGCCGGGCCTCGCCACTCGATAATTTCCGCTTCAAACGCGATGTCCAGCAGGGGCGGCTCGATGGTCACCCCTTGTACAGGGCCTCCATCCGCTCACCATAGCGCTCCTTGAGCTTGTGGCGGCGAATCTTGAGGCTGGGGGTCATCTCCTCGTTTTCGATCGAAAACGGTTCGTCGGCGAAACCATACTGCCGGACCTTCTCGATCACCGAGAGATCCTGGTTGACCCTGTCGATCGCCGCGCGAACCGCGCTGCGGAAGGCGGGCAGTTCCTGCAGTGCGTGCAGGTCGAATTTTTCACCGTTGGCGCGGGCCCACTCCAGCGCCCATTCGGCGTCCGGGACGATCAGCCCGACGAGGTAAGGGCGCTTGTCGCCGATCACCATGGCCTGGGCGATCTCGGGCTGAAGCGTCAGAATGCCTTCGACCTTCTGCGGAGAGACGTTGTCGCCCTTGTCGTTGACGATCATGTCCTTCTTGCGGTCGGTAATGACGATCCGGCCCTTGTGGTCGATATGGCCGATGTCGCCGGTGTGGAGCCACCCGTCCTGAAGTGCCTTCGCCGTTTCGGCTTCGTTGTGCCAATAGCCGCGCATCACCAGTTCGCCGCGAACGAGGATCTCCCCGTCATCGGCGATCCGCACCTCGACCCCGTGCATCGGCGGACCGACCGTATCCATCTTGAGGCCTGCTTTTGGCCGGTTGCAGCTTATAACCGGCCCGGCCTCGGTCTGGCCGTAGCCCTGGAGCATGGTCAGCCCCATCGAATCGAAGAACACCCCGATGTCCGGGTTGAGCGGCGCACCGCCCGAAACCAGGGCTTTCAGCCGCCCGCCGAACCGGGCGCGGATCTTGGGGCGCAGCGCACGATCGATCAGCAGGTTCATCGGCGCATCGCGCCAGCGCCTGCGCCCCTGCGCCTTGAGCGTGCCGATGCCGATCGCGCGGTCCATCAGGTAGTTGGCGAGTCTGCCCTGCTTCTCGATCTGCTTCATGATCCGGGTGCGCAGCACCTCGAACAGGCGGGGGACGACGACCATGATCGTCGGGCGCACTTCCTCTATGTTGCTGGCGAGCTTTTCGAGCCCCTCGGAATAGTAGATCTGCGCCCCCACCCCGATTGGCAGCATCTGCCCGCCGGTATGCTCGTAGGCATGGCTGAGCGGCAGGAACGAGAGAAAGACCTCATCCTCCAGCCCGAAATCCTCATCGAGAATGCGCGCTGCGCCGTCGACGTTGCAGATGATCGCGCCGTGGTGTTGCATCACCCCGCGCGGAGCGCCGCCGGTGCCGCTGGTGTAGATGATGCATGCAAGGTCCGCGCGCCCGATCCCGCCGATCCGCGCTTCGACGGCGGTACGCGCGGCGGTGGCATCGCCCTGGATCAGCCTGTCCCACGGATGGTAGTCGAAACTTCCGGCCTGGGCGATGCGCAGCGGATCGATGCCGATGACATGCTCAGCGCTTGCCGAACGCAGGACCGCGGGCAGCAGCGTCCTGGCAAGCTTGTCGTTGCCGACGATCACCGCCCTGGCACCCGAATTGTCAAGCACGTGAAGATGATCGCGCTCGGTGTTGGTGACATAGGCCGGGACTGTAACGCAGCCCGCCGCCATGATCGCGAAATCCGCAATCAGCCACTCGGGGCGATTCTCGGAAACCAGCATGACCCGGTCGCCGGTCTGCAAACCGAGGCCGCGCAGTGACTCGGCCAGAACGCAGACCTGGCGGATCACCTCTGCCCAACTGAGCGATTGCCACGCCCCTGTGCGCTTGGCGGAAAGAAACGGCGCGTTACCGCGAGCATCGCCGCGCCGGAGCAGCATGGTGACCAGATTCGGCATGGTCGCCAGATCGGAAATATCCACCACGTGCACCGCCCCTTTCGCTGCACAATCCTCTAATCCCGGAGACTGTGCTAGGCGCGGCACGTGGCCGGGGCAACTGCCTATTCGCTAATCGCTTTTCCTTCGCTGCGCGGATCGGCGGCGCCCATCAAGTGTCCGTCGACCACTTCGATCGCGTTGGCCTTGAGCGGCAGTGCATGCGGGATGACGCTGGCATGGCCCAGGGCCTGCAAGGCCGGGATCATCGCCTCAAGGCTGCTGCCCTTCTCGACATAGATCGTTTCGGTCCCCGGGGCGAACAACACCGGAAGCGCCACGGCTTCCTGGGCGGACAGTTTCCAGTCAATCACGCCGATTACCGCGCGGATCACCTGGGCGGGAATAGTCGCGCCGCCCGCCGCGCCGACGGCCAGCCGCAGCTTGCCGTCCGGGCCGAACACAAGCGACGGACTCATCGACGAGCGGGGCCGCTTGCCGCCCTCGACGCGGTTGTTGGCCGGAACCCCATCGTAGATCGGATTCATGTCGAAATCGGTCAGTTCATTGTTGAGGAAGTAGCCGCCCGTCATCAGCCCCGATCCGAATGGGCTTTCGATCGTCGAGGTATAGCTCACGGCATTGCCGCGCCGGTCGATCGCGACGAAGTGCGAGGTGCCGTGTTCGTCGGCGGGCGCTGGATCGGCCAAGGTCAGCGCTTCGGCGCCGCGCGGCACCCCCGCCGTAACCGTTGCCATCGATCTGTCGGGCGAGATCAGCGCCGACCGCTGCCGGAGATAGTCCGGATCGGTCATCCCCGCCACGGGTACACGGACGAAATCGGCATCACCGGAGTAGCGCGCCCGGTCGGCATAGGCGAGGCGCATCGATTCGGCGATGAGGTGCCATGCCACCGGCGAATCCTTGCCCAGCGCGGTGAGGTCAAAGCGCTCAAGCTGCTTCAGCGTGGCGAAAACCGTGATTGCACCCGAGCTTGGCGGACCCATTCCACAGATCCGGTACTGGCGGTAATATCCGCAGACCGGTTCGCGGTCCTTGGCCCGGTAGCCGCCGACATCGCCATCGGTCATCGGCGCGGGATTGCGGGCGGCGGTTGTAACGGTGGCGACGAAAGCCTTGCGGTTCTGGCCCGAATAGAACCACTTGGACCCTTGCGTGGCGATGGCCGTCATCGTGGCGGCCAGCGCCGGATTGGTGATCCGGGTGCCGACAGGCAACGGTTCGCTGTCCGCGCCATAGAACAGCTTGCGTCCGTCGCCGACAAACGCGCCGGTCGCGGCGCTGCCTTTGAGCATGGCGTAAAGTCGCGGGGTCACGACGAAGCCTTGCCGCGCCAGCTTGATCGCGGGGGTGAACAGCCGCGCCCAAGGTAGCCTGCCGTTGGCCTTGTGGGCCTTGGCCGCGAGGGCGATGTTGCCGGGAACGCCGACGCTGGTTCCACCGGGCACCGCGTCGGGGAAACTCATCACCTTGCCATCGCGGGTGAACCACTGCGGGGTGGCGGCGGCAGGGGCGGTTTCTCGCCCATCGATCGTCTCGACCGTCCCGCCTGGGCCGGTCTCGACATAGAATCCGCCGCCGCCGATCCCCGAACTTTGCGGTTCGACCACGGTGAGGGCAAGCATGGTGGCGATCCCCGCGTCGGTGGCGCTACCTCCTGCGCGGAGCATTTCCGCCCCGGCCTCCGCCGCGCGTGGATCGGCGGCGCTGACCATTCCGCGGGGATAGGCCTGCGGCGCAACGGGGCTGCGGGCGGGAGCGGGGGAGACTGCGAGAAGTGCGGCGAGGATCGGCAGCGGGGTGCGAAGCAGCGATGAGATTGGGGTCATGCCCGGAGGCTATTCGCTTCCCACGGCATCGGCAATGGTGGCGAAGCCATCGCGCTTCATCAACCGCTCAAGCCCGCGGGTGATGGTTCGGGCGATGCCCGGTCCGTCATAGGCCATGGCCGAATAGAGCTGAACGAGGCTTGCCCCGGCACGGATCCGCGCCCAGGCTTCGTCCGCCGTCGCGATTCCGCCAACCCCGACCAACGGCATCGCCCCGCCGGTGGCCGCGCGAAAATCGCGCAGACGCTGCTGGGCAAGATCGCGCAAGGGAGTGCCGGACAATCCGCCGACTTCGTCCGCATTGGATGAACGCAGCGGTGGGCGCGAAATGGTGGTGTTCGAGACGATCAGCGCGCCAAGGCGCTTGTCGATGGCGATGCGGGCGATGGCATCAATGTCCGAGGGTTCCAGGTCGGGCGCGACCTTGAGGAACACCGGCGGGCCGCCGGGACCGCGCGCATCCAACACCGCGTCGAGCAGCCCGGTCAGCGCCGATTCGTCCTGCAGAGCGCGCAGGCCCGGCGTGTTCGGACTCGAGATATTGACCGCGAGGTAGCTGGCGAGCGGAGCCATCAGGCGCGCCATGGTGGCATAGTCCGCGATGCGGTCGACCGAATCCTTGTTCGCGCCGATATTGATACCGACCACGCCGGGGCGCCCATTTCGCCGCGCCAGCCGCGTGATCGCTGCCTCGGCCCCGCTGTTGTTGAAACCCATGCGGTTGATCACCCCGCGATCCTCGTCGAGGCGAAACAGTCTGGGCTTCGGGTTGCCGGGCTGGGGCAGGGGGGTGATCGAGCCAACCTCTGCAAATCCGAACCCGACACCCAGCAGGGCGTCCGGCACTTCGGCATCCTTGTCAAACCCCGCCGCGATTCCCAATGGATTGGGGAAATCGAGTCCGGCAACAGTGGTCGAGAGTGGGCCGTCGCAGCGATCTGTGCCTCCCAACGGCCAGGCCTTGAGGCCGATGATCGCGAGGCGATGGGCTTTTTCAGCATCGAATTGTGCCAGAACGGGGCGAAGCAGGGTGTAAAGCATGGTTAAGTGACCCTATGGCGACCCTATCGTCCAGTGTCGATCCGCGAATGAGGTCAAGAGGTTGCAACCGATTTCATCGCTGGTCTGGGGCAACTCAACGGCATTTTTGTCGATTCCGTACAATTTGCCAGCCCTCGAATCGGTTAGTCAAGGCTTGCGACCCGAAGGGCTCGAAGCTTTCCGCGACGAGTTCTTGACTTGATAGCGGCCCTCTCGGCACCCCGAGGGGGCCGCTCTTTTATCTGGCAAGGCGGATCGCGGTTGAAATTCTCCCGCCCCGCCCCTAGGTGCAAATCGGATCGAATCTTTCCGATTTAACCCGAGGCTTGCCGATGCGCCTGTCCAACATGGCCGACTATGCCGTCCTGACGATGAGCGCCGCCGCGCGCCATTGCGGCGGTGCGCGCGTTGCGGCCGCGCAACTGGCCGAGGACACCGGGTTGCCGGTACCGACCGTGCAAAAGCTGGTCAGCCGCCTGACCGCGGCCGGTTTGCTGCGCTCGACGCGGGGAAGCGGCGGTGGTTTGAAGCTTGCCCGCCCCGCGGCGGCGATCACGCTCGCCGACATTGTCGAGGCGGTAGAAGGCCCGATTGCCATGGCTACCTGCGAGGAAGCCGGGCGGCACGACTGTTCGTTGGAAAGCGGCTGCCAGGTGCGGCCGCATTGGCCGATCGTCAGTTCGGCCGTGCGCGGCGCCCTGGCCCAGGTGCCGCTGACCCGCCTTGCGGAAGCCGGACAATGAGCGAGAACGTGAAGGACGCCACCGAAGACCGGGATCGCGCGGCGCGCGACGCTGCCGCCAGGGTTGCCGATTACGAACACGGCTGGTCGGCGAACATCGAGCAGGAGTTTGCGCCCAAGGGGCTTTCAGAGGACACCGTCCGCTTCATCTCGGCGAAGAAGAACGAGCCGGAATGGATGCTTGAATGGCGGCTCAAGGCCTATCGCCACTGGCTGACCATGCCGATGCCCGACTGGGCCAAGCTGGATGTTCCGCCGATCGATTATCAGGATGCCTATTACTACGCCGCGCCCAAGGCCAAGGCGAAGCTGGCCAGCCTCGATGAGGTCGACCCAGAAATTATCAAGGTTTATGAAAAGCTTGGCATTCCCCTTGAAGAGCAGAAGGTGCTTGCCGGGGTCGAGGGCGCACGCAAGGTCGCGGTCGATGCCGTATTCGATTCGGTTTCGGTAGCGACCACCTTCCGCGAGGAATTGAAGAAGGCGGGCGTAATCTTCCTCTCGATCAGCGAGGCGATCCGCGAATATCCCGAGCTGGTGAAGAAGTGGCTGGGCAAGGTCGTGCCGCAGCACGATAATTTCTTCGCTGCTCTCAATTGCGCGGTCTTTTCCGACGGCACCTTCGTTTACATCCCCGAAGGCGTGCGCTGCCCGATGGAGCTGAGCACCTATTTCCGCATAAATGCCGAGAATACCGGGCAGTTCGAGCGGACGCTGATCGTTGCCGACAAAGGCAGCTACGTCTCCTACCTTGAAGGCTGCACCGCGCCGCAGCGCGATGAGAACCAGCTCCACGCGGCGGTGGTCGAGCTGGTCGCGCTGGACGACGCCGAGATCAAGTATTCGACGGTGCAGAACTGGTATCCGGGCGATGCCCAGGGCAAGGGCGGAATCTACAATTTCGTAACGAAAAGAGCGCTTTGCCAGGGCAAGCGCAGCAAGGTGAGCTGGACCCAGGTGGAGACCGGCAGCGCGATCACCTGGAAGTATCCAAGCTGCGTTCTCAACGGCGAGGACAGCGTGGGCGAGTTCTATTCGGTCGCCGTCACCAACAATTACCAGCAGGCTGATACCGGCACCAAGATGGTGCACAACGGTGCCCGAACGCGTTCTACCATCATCTCCAAGGGGATCAGCGCGGGCAAAAGCCAGAACACCTATCGCGGGCTGGTTCGCGTCGCCCCCAATGCCGAGGGCGTGCGCAATTTCACCCAATGCGATTCGCTGCTGCTGGGCAAGGACTGCGGGGCGCACACCGTTCCCTACATCGAGGTCAGGAACCCCTCCGCCCAGATCGAGCATGAGGCGACCACCAGCAAGATTTCCGACGACCAGTTGTTCTACGCCATGCAGCGCGGGCTTGGTCAGGAAGAAGCGGTGGCGCTGATCGTCAACGGCTTTGCCAAGGAGGTGTTGCAGCAACTCCCGATGGAATTCGCGGTCGAGGCGCAGAAGCTGCTGGGCATCTCACTTGAAGGATCCGTCGGTTGAAAAAGACTCTCTCCGTCCGCCCGCTCTCGGAACGCACCGAGGCACCCGCGCTGCAAAAGCGCGGGCGGGGGTGGAACATTGCCGAATCGCGGCTCGACGCGATCCACGACATGGCGCGCGAGGCGAAGCGCAACCCGACCGAGGCGCAGCGCGTGCTGGGGACGAAGTTGGTCGAGGCCAATCTCGGCAAGTACAAGCTGAAGCGCCAGGTGGTGATCGGGTCGGCGGTGGTCGATTTCGCCTGCCAGTCGCTGAAGATCGCGGTGTCGATCGACGAGGGCGGTGATCCGGCGCTGACTGCGCGGCGCGACAAGAGCCTTGAAGCAGTGGGCATTCACCTGTTGCGCTTTCCCGCCGCCGAGGTGCTGACCGATCCCGATGCCGCGGTCGCCCGGATCGTCGCTGCGATGAAGGTCCGGTACGACGAACGCCGCGCCAGGGGTCGCGCCCGCCCCGCCAGACAAGGATATTCGCGTTGACCCTGCTTGCGATCGACAATCTTCACGCCACGGTGGCCGACAAGCCGATCCTCAAGGGACTCTCGCTGACCATCAACGCGGGCGAAGTCCACGCGATCATGGGGCCGAACGGCGCGGGCAAGTCGACGCTGGGCTACGTGCTGGGCGGCCGGCCAGGCTACGCGGTGACCGGCGGTTCGGTGAGCTTCCAGGACGAGGACCTCCTCGCTCTCGAACCGCATGAGCGCGCCGCCGCCGGGCTGTTCCTTGGTTTCCAGTATCCGGTCGAGATTCCCGGCGTGTCGTTTGTCCAGTTCCTGCGCGAAAGCCTCAACGCCCAGCGCCGCAGCCGGGGCGAGGATCCGCTGTCGGGCGGCGAATTCCTCAAGCTGGCGCGGGAAAAGGCGGCGCTGCTGAAGATGGACATGGACATGCTCAAGCGCCCGGTGAACGTCGGGTTCTCCGGCGGCGAGAAGAAGCGCGCCGAAATGGTCCAGATGGGCATCCTCGATCCCCGGCTGGCCGTGCTCGACGAGACGGACAGCGGCCTTGACATCGATGCGCTGCGCGTGGTGGGCGAGGGGATCAATTCCATCATGCGCGCGCCGGACAAGGCGGTGCTGCTGATCACCCATTACCAGCGCCTGCTTGACTATGTGAAGCCGGACTTCGTCCATGTCCTCGCCAACGGCCGCATCGTCAGGACCGGCGGGCCGGAACTGGCGCTCGAACTCGAAGAGCGTGGTTACGAGGCGGTGGCCGCGTGATTCCCTTCCTCGCCTTGATGCTCGCCGCCAGCTCTCCCGATCCCGATCCGCTGCGCACGGCGGTCGAGGCCTGCGATCGCGAGGCCATGGCCACTCTCGCCAAGGCCGAGCCGCGCCGCCGCGCCGAATGGGCCGAGGCGATCTATCGGGAACAGCGGTCGATTGCCGCCGACCGTGCGGCGCTTGCGCCCGCCGCGACAACGACGGCCGGTCAGGCAACCCTGGCGTCGGCAAAGTCGGCGCTTGATACCCGCCAGCAGCAATTGGAAGACGCCCGCGGGGTCGAACGCGCCTGGCGCGAATACTTCGACGAGTACCGCGCCGATTTTCTCGCCTCCTGCTCAACCCGGAAGCACGACGATGCCCGCTAGCGCCGCCCTGCTCCCGACCCGGCACGACGAGGATTTCCGCTATGCCGATCTTGAGGCGCTTGCCCCGCTGTGGCCGGTCGCGCTCGAGACGATCGCCGTCGCCGCCGGAGAATCGCGCGCGCTCAGCCTGATCCACACCGATGCCCGGCCGATCGCGCGCGAACTGGCGATCACCCTGGATGATGGCGCGAGCTTCGATCTGCGCGTGCTCAACGCCGGGGCAGCATCGGGACGGATCGCGGTGCGCGCCACGCTGGGCCGGGGCGCGCGATTCCACCTCGGCGCGGCGCAACTGGCCGGGGACGCCGCGACCGCGGAGATCGTCACCCACGTCACCCACGCTGCGCCCGATGCGGTCAGCCGCCAGGTTGTCCGCTCGGTCGCGGGCGGCGGGGCGACGGCCAATTACCTGGGCAAGGTGCTGGTCGCCAAGGGCGCAGACGGCACCGACGGCGAGCAATCGGTGCGCGCCATGCTGCTCGACCGCACCGCCACCGCCAATGCCCGGCCCGAACTGGAAATACACGCCGATGACGTCAAGTGCGCCCACGGCTGCGCGGTGGGCGAGCTGGATGCCAACGGCCTGTTCTACATGGCCTCGCGCGGGTTGCCGCCGGCCGAGGCCAAGCGCCTGATGCTTCAGGCCTTCATCGCCGAGGCATTCGTGGGCGCCGGGGACGAAGAGGCATTGCAGGAACAGGCGCTGGCCGCGCTGGAGGCGATGTTGTGAGGCCCGACCAGCGTCCGTTCGCGTCGAGCGCGACCCTGCCGCCAACGGGCGGTATCGCGCCTGCGTTTGACCTGAACGGGCAGCGAAATGCGTTTCCGGGGTTGTCAGGCAACTGGCACTACCTCGATACCGCGGCAACGGCGCAAAAGCCGCAGGTCGTGATCGATGCGTGCAACCGCGCGATGGGGTCGGACTACGCCACGGTCCATCGCGGCGTCTATGCCCGCTCTGCCGAGATGACGCTGGCGTTCGAGGCGGCACGGCGCAAGGTCGCGGCGTTCATCGGCGGGCGCGAGGACGAGGTGGTGTTCACCCGCGGCGCGACCGAGGCGATCAACCTCGTCGCCCAGACGTGGGGGCAGGCGAACCTCAAGGCGGGCGACCGCATCCTGCTCTCGATGCTGGAGCATCATTCCAACATCGTTCCCTGGCAATTGCTGGCGGCGCGCACCGGCGTCGAAATCGATGTCTGCCCCCTGACCGGAGATGGGCGGATCGACCTCGACGCGGCGGAGCGAATGCTGACCCCGGCACACAGGTTGGTGGCCTTCGCCCATGTCTCGAACGTGCTGGGTTCGGTCCTCGATGCGCCGCGCGCTGTGGCGCTGGCGCATGGCGTCGGGGCGAAGATCCTGCTCGACGGCTGCCAGGCCGTACCGCGCATGCCGGTCGATGTGGCCGCGCTGGGCTGCGACTTCTATGCATTCTCTGCGCACAAGCTCTATGGCCCGACCGGGATCGGGGCGCTGTGGGCGCGCCATGATCTGCTTGAGGCAATGCCGCCGTGGCAGGGTGGCGGGTCGATGATCGACCGCGTGACCTTTGCGGGCACCACCTTCGCCCCGCCGCCACAGCGGTTCGAAGCCGGGACTCCGGCGATCGTCGAGGCGATCGGGCTGGGGGCGGCGGTCGACTACGTTTCGGCAGTCGGGCTTGAGGCGATCCACGCACGCGAGGCGGAACTCGTGACGGCCCTGCGCGCCGAATTGCGGCGGATGAATGACATCACCCTGTTCGGACCGGAGGATGGCGCGGGAATCGTCTCCTTCGCGATGGAGGGGGTTCACCCGCACGACCTTGGCACGATCCTCGATGAGGAGGGGGTGGCGATCCGCGCCGGGCATCACTGCGCCCAGCCGCTGATGGATTGCCTTGGCGTACCGGCCACGGCGCGGGCCAGCTTCGGGCTCTACAACGATCACGACGACATCGCCGCGCTGCTGCGCGGGATCGAACGCACCAGGAGGATTTTCCGGTGAATGCCATGAGTGAAGGCGGAGAGCCGAAATTCTCGGTCGAGGAGGTGGAGGCTGTAGCCGCGCCGCCGCGCGCCAAGGTGGACGATGCTGAAAGTCCGGCGGACAAGCTGGAGCGCAAGCGCGACTATCTTGAGGGTTTCCTTGCCGAAAAACCGCAGGGCGCGGGTGCGGGCGAGCCGGGCGGCAACCTTTACGAGGCGGTAGTCGGGGCGCTCAAGGATATATTCGATCCGGAAATTCCCGTGAACATCTATGATCTCGGGCTGATCTACGCCGTCGACGTCACCAATGATGGCGATGTTGCCGTGACGATGACACTCACCACGCCGCATTGCCCGGTGGCCGAATCGATGCCGGGCGAGGTTGAATTGCGGGTTGGGGCGATCCCGGGGGTGCGCGATGCCCAGGTCATGCTGGTCTGGGATCCGCCGTGGGATCCGGCCAAGATGAGCGACGAGGCCCGGCTCGAACTGGGGATGCTGTGATG
>JAGWUU010000244.1 GCA_028868335.1 Sphingomonadales bacterium
CCAGCCTGTGGGCCCACCCCGGCGAGATGATCAAGCTGTGGGAAGGCGGCATGAGCTTTCACGGCGGACTTGTCGGCGTGCTGATCGCGATCGCCTGGGTGTGCTGGCGCAACGGACTCCAGTTCCTGCGCGTGGCCGATTACATTTCGGTCGCCGTGCCCTTCGGCATGATGTTCGGCCGACTGGCGAACTTCATCAACGGTGAACTGTGGGGCCGGGTCGCCGGTCCCAACGTGCCCTGGGCGATTGTCTTTCCCGGCGCCGGGCCGCTGCCCCGCCATCCCAGCCAACTTTACGAGGCCCTGCTTGAAGGGCTGGCGATGGTGACCGTCATGCTGGTGCTGTTCTGGAAGACCCGCGCGCGCTGGCGTCCGGGCCTGCTGGTGGGGACCTTCACCCTTGGCATCGCCATGGCCCGCTTCACCGTCGAATTCTTCCGCGAGCCGGATGAACAGCTCAGGACCTTCGCCGAGCAGACCGGACTGTCGATGGGCCAGTGGTTGACCCTGCCGTTGATGGCGGTCGGCCTGTTCTTCATCATCCGCGCGCTGCGCCGTCCGCCGCTTGGGGCTGCGTCCGCGGCCGCCGAGACGGCATGATAGCGTCACCCGACGACGAACCACTGGCGGCAATTTTCCGCCGACTGATCGCCAATACCGGGCCGATCAGCCTGATGCACTACATGGGCGAGGCCAACGCCCGCTACTATGCCGCGCGCGATCCGCTGGGCGAGGCGGGGGATTTCGTCACCGCCCCCGAAATCAGCCAGATGTTCGGTGAGTTGATCGGGCTGTGGCTGGCCGACATGTGGATCCGCGCCGGGCGTGAGGAACCGGTCCACTACGTGGAGCTTGGGCCGGGCCGCGGCACTCTCGCCAAGGACGCGCTACGCGCCGCCAAGCGCTATGGCCTCGATCCCTCGATCCATTTCGTCGAAGCCTCGACGGCGCTCAAGGACATCCAGCTTGCGGCGGTTCCCGGTGCGCAGTGGCATCACGATCTCTCGACCGTGCCTCTCTACGGCCCGGTCCTGATCGTCGCCAACGAATTCCTCGATGCCCTCCCCGTGCGCCAACTGGTGAGGACCGACGATGGCTGGCGCGAACGCATGGTCATCCCCGAAGGAGAGCGCTTCGCCTGCATGGCCGGCAGCCAGCCTATGGATGCCGCCATTCCCCAGGCCCGCCGCGATGCTGAACCCGGCACGATCATCGAAACCTGCCCCGGTGCGGCAGCGACGGTCTATGAAGTCGCGGGCCGCCTGATCGAGCAGGGCGGAGCGGCGCTGTTCATCGACTATGGCCACGACGAAATGCGCGACGGGTCGACCCTTCAGGCGGTGCGCCAACACCTCAAGGTCGATCCGTTCGTCAACCCCGGCGAGGCGGATCTTACCGCCCATGTCGATTTCGCGACCCTTGCCCCGATCGCCCAATCGCGCGGGTGCAAGTGGCTCGGCACGGTTCCGCAGGGGCGCTGGCTGCGCGAACTGGGGATCGAGGCGCGGGCCGATGCGCTTGCCGCCGTCGCCCCGGATCACGCCGCCGCGATCCACGCGGCCAAGGATCGCCTGATCGGCGAAGGGCAGATGGGTCTGCTGTTCAAGGTCATGGCCCTTGCCGCGCCCACCTGGCCGGACGGGGTGGGGTTCTAGGGAGCGGGTGAGCCTATCATGCTTACGGGATGTGTTCCTGCCAGCCCAGTAACGAACCCGCATCCGCGCCCGCGCCTGCGAAAGTCCGCTCCATGAGCGCGCGCGTCTCGTTCTCCTCGCGGCTGGTCAAGGCGGTGCTGCTTGCGCTGTACCGCTGGAAGGCTTGGCATCTGGTCGAGGTCAACCCGATCCCGAAGCGCTGCGTTCTCCTCGGGGTGCCGCACACATCCAACTGGGATTTCGTGTTCTTCCTCGGCGCGACCGACGAACTGGGGGTGAAGCCCAGCTTCATGGGCAAGCAGAGCCTGTTCCGCTGGCCGCTTACCCGCTTCATGCGAGACATGGGCGGAATCGCGGTCGACCGTTCGGCCAGGGACCGCAACTACGTCGATCAGGTCGTGGCCGAATTCGCGCAGCGCGACGAACTTGCGCTGGTCATCGCACCGGAAGGCACGCGGGGAGCAATCACCCACTGGCGGTCCGGCTTCTACCATATCGCTCTCGGCGCAGGGGTGCCGATCGTCGCAGCCTGGGTCGACAACGCGGGGAGGCGCGGCGGAGTCGGCCCGGCAATCATGCCGTGCGGCGATTTCGACGCCGACCTCAAGCGCATCGCCGCCTATTACCGGACGATCTTTCCCAACCTCCCGCGTCTCGCCACGCTCTACGCACAGGCCGGGCTGGCCGATTCCGCTGCCCCGTCTGAACCTTCAAAACAGGGTTAGCCGCGGGGCCAAAGCCGTGTAAGGTCCGCCCCCTGCCGGAGTCGTTTCCGGTCCTTTACAGGAGGTTATCCCCCCATGCGCAAGATCCTCGTTCCGGTCGCCGCGATCGCGCTCGTCGCCGGCTGCAAGGGCAACGCCCCGGCTCCCGACGCTTCGGCCAGCGGTGCAAGCGCCGCCGCCACCACGGCCGGTTCCGCCGCCGCAGCCGATCTGCCCGCCCTGCCCGCCAACCCGAAGGCGACCGTCACCGTGGCCGGCAGCTATGCCAGCAACGGCGCGGTGCTGGTGCTTGGCGCGGACGACACGGCGAGCCTGACCGATTCCGCAGGCAAGGAAACCAAGGGCAAGTGGGCCTGGTATTCCGATGGCAAGCGCATCCTCTTCACCGGCGACAAGTCGGTATGGGCGGTTGCCGATGGTGCGCTCTACAAACTGGCCGGCAAGGACGCCCCGCTGACCGGGCTGACCGCAGACCAGATCTGGGCCAAGGCCAAGTAAGCCGACAGGCAAGGCCCGGCTCGCTTCGGGCGAACGGCGAAAGGGGGCGGCGCAAACGGGCGCCGCCCCCTTTTTGCGTCAACCGGCGGGGGTCGCGCGATCCTCGGTGGGCGCCGGGCGCAGCACCGGACCGCTCAGCCAGGCTTCCAGCGCCTCGACGTCGGTGATCGGCGCGATCGCCGCGTCGCGCTGTCTGGCGAAGGTCGCAAAGCTGTCGCCGCCGCTGGCCAGGAAGCTGTTGATCGTCACCCGATAGGTCAGCGCCGGGTCGATCGGCCTGCCGTCCAGCGTCATCGTCACGATCCGGCTGCCAACCGGGCGGGCTAGGTCATAGGTATAGGCGAAGCCCGCCGACGGGCTGAGCAACTGCTTGGGCTGGTTCTCGTCAAGCCCTTCCTCCAGCGCCGCCTTCAATTCCGCGCCGGTCAGGCTTTCGGTCACCATGCCGTTGGTGAATGGCTGAACGGCGTAGAGCTGCCCGAACGTCACCGATCCGTCCGGGCTGGGGGAAATCGTGTGGGGGGAGCGGATACCGAACGGGTTCATGAAGGCGATCTGCGCCCCGGCCTTGCGGGTTGCGGCAAGCTGCGCGTCGGCGATCAGGTTGCCGAGCGAGCCGCCGTTCCACGACGAATCTCCGCCCGGTCGCTTGACCTCGCCCCCCAGCTTTCCGGCGGGCCGCTGAATCTCCGCCTTCGAGGCATCGACATACCTGCCTACATAGGCGGTGACATCGGCGCGCGGGGCGAACCGGGTGAACTGGTCCTTGGGCTCGATCGTTCCGTTGCGGGTGGCATAGGCAACACTCTGGACGATGACGTTTCTGGCGTGCTTGGCGATGACGCGCCCGGCACCGGGGTCGATCTCCAGCGCGATGTCCGTCACCAGTTGCCCGAACACCCCCGCACTGGTCAGCAGGAATGGCTTGGCGGGATTGTATTGCGCATAGTCGCAGACATAGGCCCAGTGGGTGTGACCCGAAACCACGACGTCGACCCGCGGATCGAGCCGGTCGAGGATCGGGCGAATGCCGTTGGTCAGTTCCGGGCAAGTGCTGGGATCGGGCGCGTTACTCTTTGTATAGCCGCCTTGGTGGATCAGCACTACGATCGCCGCCACGCCCTGTTTCTTGAGCGCTGGAACAAGGGCGTTCACCGTATCCGCCTCGTCAACGAAGTGTACGCCCTTCAGCCCATCGCGCGAGGCAAGGTCGGCGGTTTCCTTTAACGTCAGGCCGATCAGGCCAACTTTCACCTGGCGCTTGCCGGTTCCAAAGCTGCGAATCGCGGTGGCGGGAAACAGCGTCTTGCCGTCCGCCTCGATGCTGTTGGCCGCAAGATAGCTGAATTTCGCACCGGCGAAGGGCTCCAGTCGGCAGGGCTTGAGCGCGGTATATTGCTGGCATCCCCCAGCCTGCTTGCGCTTCAGTTCGTCGCGCCCGCGATCGAATTCGTGGTTGCCCACCGCATTGAAATCGAGCCCGATGCGATTCATCACTCCGATCGCCGGTTCATCGAGAAACAATGACGAGGAAAGCTGGCTTGCCCCGGTCAGATCGCCAGCGGCAACGGTCAGGTGATTGGGGTACTGCGCGCGAACGGCATCGATCGCGCTGGCAAGCCAGGCCGAACCGCCCGCAGGCACCTGGATTACCCCGCCCTTGCCATCGCCGACCACCACCG
>JAGWUU010000245.1 GCA_028868335.1 Sphingomonadales bacterium
CCCCAAGGGCGCCACGCTGACCCATCGCAACATCCTCAACAACGGATATTTCACCGGGCAGACGATCAAGGCCGGGCCGCAAGACCGGATCTGCATTCCGGTACCGCTCTACCATTGCTTCGGCATGGTGCTGGGCAATCTTGTCGCGCTGACCAGCGGGGCGGCGATGGTCTATCCGGGTGAGGCTTTCGATCCGCGCCTGGTGCTCGAGGCGGTCGAGGCCGAAGGCTGTACCGCGCTTTACGGCGTGCCGACCATGTTCATCACCATCCTCGGCCAAAGCGACATCGACCGGTTCGACGTCTCGACCCTGCGCACCGGGATCATGGCGGGTTCGCCGTGCCCGATCACCACCATGCGCGCGGTGATCGACCGGCTCAACATGGCCGAGGTGACGATCGGCTATGGCATGACGGAAACCAGTCCGCTCACCACCCAGACCGCGACTGACGACCCGCTGGAGGAGCGCGTCTCCACCGTGGGGCGGGTTCACCCCCATGCCGAGGCCAAGGTCGTTGGCGCGGATGGCCGCACCTTGCCGATCGGCGAACAGGGCGAATACTGCTCGCGCGGCTATGCGGTGATGCTCGGCTATTGGGACGACGCGACCAAGACTGCCGAGGCCATCGACGCCGATGGCTGGATGCATTCGGGCGACCTCGCCACGATCGACGAGAAGGGCTACGTCCGCATCACCGGGCGGATCAAGGACATGATCATCCGCGGCGGCGAGAATATCTACCCGCGCGAGATCGAGGAGTTCCTGCTGTCCCACCCGGCGATTTCCGATGCCCAGGTTTTTGGCGTCGCCGACGACAGGTTCGGCGAAGAGGTGTGCGCCTGGGTCATCGCCAGGGGCGGCGCGGCGATCAGCGAGGATGAGGTCATCACCCACTGCAAGGGCCGGATCGCGCATTACAAGGTGCCGCGCTATGTCCGCGTGGTAGAGGCCTTCGCCATGACCGTCACCGGCAAGGCCCAGAAGTTCGAAATGCGCAAGGCGATGGAGCGCGAGCTGGGGTTGGTCGATGGCTGACGGCGCGCCACTGGTCTTGCACAGCCAGGACGGCGCTATCGCGCGCCTCACGCTCAACCGCCCTGCGGCTGGAAATAGCCTGTCGATGGGCCTTGTCGCCGCGCTCCACGCCGAGCTTGACCGGCTTGCCAGTCGGCCGGAGATCAAGGTGATCGTACTTTCCGGCATGGGCGGACGGATATTTTCCGCCGGGCACGATCTCAACGAATTCGCCGGAAATCCCGACGAGGAATTCCTTGCGCGTGACTTCGCCGGCATCGCCGCCGTGATGCAGGCGATTGTCGCTCAGCCGCAGATTGTCATCGCCAAGGTCGAGGGTGTGGCTACCGCTGCCGGTCTTGAACTCGTCGCCGCCTGTGACCTGGCACTGGCATCCACGGAGGCGCGCTTTGCCGTGCCGGGGGTCAACATCGGGTTCTGGTGCCACACCCCGCAAGTGCTGCTCAGCCGGACCGTCGGGCGCAAGCAGGCGCTGGAAATGCTGGTGACGGGCAAGCTGCACCCGGCCGATCACGCCCTGCGGATCGGCCTGGTGAACGCGCTGCATCCGCCCGATGCACTCGATGCTGCCGTGGACGCGCTGTGTGCGACAATCGTGTCAAAGGCGGGCTCGGTCCTGCGGCGGGGCAAGCAGTCGTTCAATCGGCAGGCCACCATGCCGCTCGCCCAGGCCTATGACTACGTGCGCGGCGAAGCGCTGGAAAACGTGCTTGATCCCGATGCCCGCGAAGGGATCGCCGCTTTCCTCGAAAAGCGGCCGCCACACTGGCAGGAATGATGTCGCTATAGCCGATATTATCTCGAAAGATCAGTATATTACTGGCTGACTCCGATAGCGATGCTGTCGGCCGCCGCGTTGTAGCTGACTTCAAAACCGGCGCTGCGCAAGGTTGCGAAACTGACGTATTCGCCAGCGCTGCTCGCCAGTGAAAAGCGCGCGACGGAATCCGGGTCCATCTGCGCCGAAACAAGCCCGATCAGGTCCGCGACCTTGACCGATGGCTTCATGTCGGAACCGATTCGCACCGCGATGTCGCCTCCCGGATGTCCCGCGACCAAGATGCTGGTCTGATGGAACACCACCCCGTCGATCAACTGATCCACGGCGTGTGTCTTGGCCGCAACCGCAGTCGTCCGGGACTTTGCCGCGGCAAGATGCGCCGGGCGCGTCTTGGCGGATGGAGCGAAGCGCGCCAGATCAAATCGCCGCAGCTCAGGCGAGCTGACGATTTTGAGCGGTTCGGCAATCGGAGCGGGGACCGCCGCCACAGGCGCCGCCGCAACGGCAGGCGCTGGCTGGCTCAGCGAGGGCAGGATGGGAGTTGCCGTCGGTGCGATGGCCGTCGGTTTTGCGGCAGTCTCGACAAGCGCCACCGGCGTCGGCGCAACCGGTGACGCCACGCTTGCCAAGGCCGTTTCCGGCCCAGCCTGCGTTATCGGCATGGCATCAGTCTTTGCCACCATTTCAACGGGTTCTACCACGCGGCGGGCCGCTGTCGGGAGAGCATTGCGCACCACATAGGGGTGACTGGCAATCGCCGGTCGCTGTGGTTCGACCGGAACAAACCGGGTGACGGCCGACGGCTCGATCCGTTGGTGCAGCCCGCTGAGAGCGAGCCCGGGATCGGCAGGAGCGGTCTTGTCCCAGCCCGATGCGAACTGGGCAGTTCCCACCGGCAGAACCGTCGCGCTCATGTTCTGCGCAGCGCTGCCGCCGGCAAGACAAGTCGCCAAGGCCATCACCCCAAGAAGAGGGCGATCGGATGCCAAGAATTGCGCGGTCGAATAGCTGTCCATGAATCGTTTCCCCGGCGATTCCTGAAAGCGTGATTGTCCGCCGATTCTCTAGGATGAGTCAAATCGGAATCTGAGTGGCAGCGCTATTCGAGAATAAAAATACGAATAATCATGGGATTATATTCATTCTCCGCGATCCGATTCGTGCACCCGTCGGCACGCTCGCCCAGATTTTGCGTCAACGCGGGACGATTGTGGGAAGCTCCATTTCGACTCGTGGTTAATGCCTCCGAGCAGACGCGTTAACTTTGAAATGCGTTGAATTCGTCGCGATAAATCGTCGGCAAACCAGGCCCGTCCGGCCCGCCTTTGACCCACCTTTCGCCCGTATGAAGCTCAAATGCTATCTCATTGGATAGTTACGATGGTTTCCAAACCAGGTTAACAACCTTGCAAGGAATTCAAGCCGGTGTTCTAAGTTTGCCGAGGCGAAGAGGGCGCTAGCGATTCGGATTAAAATCCGATGGATAGGCGCCACACGCCCCTTTCAGGTCGCAGAACGGTAGGTTGGCAAAGGTCAGCGCCTTCGCGCTGTACCCTTAACCCGCGGTTCTGCGTCTTTTCCATCGGCTCCCCGGCATTCAGGCCGGGTAGCGCTGAAGAAAGCGAAGTACGGCGATGGACTACGAAGGCACGCGAGAGACCGAAACCGAAGCCGCGCTAAGCGATGCGGCACTGGCGAAGGCCCTGCCCGAACTGGCGGCAGCCGCAACGGCGAACCTGCGCACCGGAGGGACACCACTGGTTCCCGACGCCAACAACACCATCGTCCTGCCCGACGGCGCCACGCTGGATGACATCACCGTTCACGGGCGCGACCTCGTCATCCAGACCGAAGACGGGCGTACCTACGTAGTCGCCGATGGCGCGGTCTTCGTGCCGCAGATCATCGCCCAGGGCGTGACCGTTCCGCCGCTCAACCTTGCCGCGCTGCTCATCGGTCACGAGCCCGAGCCTGCCGCTGGTGGGGTGCGCAGTTCGGGCGGAGACTTCGCCGTACCGCCGGGCGCGATCCAGGATGCCTACAAGATCGGCAACCTGCTGCCGTACACGGAGTTGGCCTTCACTACCCCGCCGACTCGCGAAATCTTTCCGCAAATCGTCGCCAGCAAGCCAACGATCGTCATCGTCACGCCCAACAACCCGGTTGGTGTCTCCGATGCGACGGCGTCCGTCGATGAGGCGGGCCTGCCTGCCAGGGGCGACAAGCCTGCGGGCTCCAACCTCGGCTCGAATTCCGAAATCACAAACGGAACGCTGGAATTCGCGTCGCCGGGCGGCGTGCAGGCGGTCACCTTGAACGGCGTGGCGATCACCCAGGTCGGGCAGATCCTTTCCGGCACCCTGGGGACGCTCACGATCACCAGCATCGATCTCGCCAACGGCAAGATCGGCTATACCTACACCCTCACCGACAACACGCTGAATGACAGCTCTGTCGGCGACAAGTTTACCGCCGTGGTCACCGAACCCGGCGGCAACGCCGCTACAGCGACATTGACCGTAAACGTCATCGACGATCACCCAACGGCGCACCCGGACAGCTACACGCTGACCTCGGGGCAGACGGTGACCACGCAGAACGTCGAGGGCAACGACGTGTTCGGGGCCGATGGCAAGAGCGGCGGCGGGGTTGTCGGGGTTGCGGCGGGAAGCGACACCAGCGTCGTGCTGGGCACCGGGGTCGGGACCGCGATCACGACGAGCCTGGGGACGCTGACGCTG